>JANJTQ010000296.1 GCA_024711005.1 Opitutaceae bacterium
GACATCCTTTGCGCAAGGGTAAAACATTGACCCCTTTTTACTCCTTGATAGCAATCTTAGTAACATGAGGGGAAGCGCTAATAGTGGAGATATTCCTGTTATGTTTACGGCAGGTGGATTGGGGCGAAATTCTAATAACGGCAATACCGCTGGTACTACACGATTGCCCGGACCAGATTACAATGGCGGTGGCATAGCTATTGATGTGACTAAGGCTGCGCCTGATACGCTAGCCCATGAAATGGGGCATTATTCCACCAATCAAGGTGATGATAGTCACAATAAAAAGGATCCTAATGCAACGATGGCACCCTCGTCGAGCGGTGGAGGCTCAGTTCCAGATAAATGCTTATGCGAGGGCTTCGCTAAAATGTTAAAATGATATGAATGCAAAAATCGGCATCTTTCTCGCGATTTGTGTTACATGGGCTTCAGCCGCAGGAGACAGCTTTTCTTCGGGGCTGACCATAAGGCTGGCTCTCTTGGCTCAAGACCGCAGGGACATCTCCATTGAAACAATAGTTGATTTGCATGTTCTCGGTTATGGCCTCCTAACCCGGTCCCTCGGCGGTGGTTCGGATGAGAGATGGGTTCGGATGTCATCGACGGAGGCTAATCTTTATGGCCAAAAAATCTCGGATTTAGATAAACGTATCAAAATCGTCGTAGTGCATCCCAAGCTGGAGCGCGCATCGCATCCGGCGCAGCTGTTTATGGAGCTGAAGTCCATAACTGCGGTTGAGGCGATCGCTATTGGTGGGTGGCGGTTTATATCCAGTGATCGAGACGCCGATGATACCGATGATAGAACATATATGATAAAATTCGTCTATTTAGATGGAGAGTGGAAGATTCTAAAAGTCACTGAGGCGTCGGATAAAGAGCTGTATCCTTATTTGCACCTTAAGGATGACAAAAGTGAACCCACAGGCCGGCAAGAAGTGAACCCCACAGGCCAACCATAAGTGGACATGAGCCAAAGGTGACTGGCGACGAGCCGACGGGGTCAAGGAGCCGAAAAAGACGAGCCGAGGGGCAGGGCGATTTTTGTTAGTTTTTAGTTCGCAACGTCCCAATGATCCCGAGCGGCACACGACGCGCCAGCTCCGAGCAACTGTCACGCCGTCTGCTTCCTCCTCCGCTTACGCTCCGTCCGGTGGAGTGCAACCCCGCCGGGGGCGGCATGGGCCGTGGCGGAATAAGTGAACGACACAGGCCAACCGGGTATGTGAGTAATCAAAAGCGCGCTGAGGGCCTGCGTACCAAATAATGAAAAGACGCATTGAGCAGCTTCTCGATTACAAGCCCTCTAAAAGAGGAAAGAGCATCTACATCAAACTGAACACTGCGATGTGTTCGCTCGGCGAAGCGGACGACCGCTACTGGTATGTGCAGAGGGCTGGATGTTCTCAGCGGGCCGCGGTCGTTGTATCGCCGCCGAGTGCCGCGAGGGCCCGGTCCCGTAGCGGGCATTCGGGCAGTGCGCCCACCCAGGCTGCCGCTTCATCCGGAGCTGAAAATCCCCAGGCCGACACCGCCGCCGCCACCGCGGCTGTGCGCAGGTTCTCGTCCGGCAACGCCACCGCGTAAGCCGTCGCCGCCCGGGGATCGCTTTGTCCCCAGATCGCCACGGCGCCGGCGATGGCGCGTGAACGCGGCAACCCGTCGGGCAATGCCTCCGCCCAGACCGCCGCCGCCACCGGATCGGACTCGGCCCACTTGCCTGCCACCGCGGAAAGCAGGCCTGCGTCTTTGGAGCGCGCCGCATGAGCCGCCGCCGCAGGTGCGTCGCGCTCCACCCAGCCATAGCTCATCTGCACCGCCGCCCGCGAGCGTCCGCGGCCTTCGGGCAACGTGTCCACCCACGCCGCCGCCGCCTTGGGGTCGCTGCTTGCCCATTGCGCCGCGACTTGCGCCGTCAAATCGTCCCAAAGCACCCGGCGCGATTTCAGCCCTGCGGACAACCGCGCCAGCATCGCGCCCGCAGCGGCCGGATCCGTCGCCGCCCAGTCCCGAAAATACGGGCCATATAACTCGCGGCTCACCGCGGGGGGCAGCGAGATGTTGAGCGCGGCCACGACCTGCTCCGGATCGCATTGCCGCAGCGCCGCGACCAACTGATCGCGTCCTTCCTGGCGCAGTTCTTGCGCCCCGCCGGGACGCCCAAACCACTCCGCGACCGCCACGAGGTCGCGGCTCGTCCAACTGAAAAACAAGGCCTCGCGCAACTCCGCGCGCCAGGCGACCGGTTCCACCGTGAGCAGCCACGCGAACAGCTTCGGCATCTCCGCCGACGGGATCCCGTCGGCCCAAGCCCGCAGCGCCTTTTTCCGCCGCGCGGCGTCGGGCTCGGCGCGCAAAGCCGCCATCGGGTCCCGCGGCGCGGGCTCCGCGACGTTCGTCATGGCATGGGTCGCGCGCGGGGCCGTCGGCGTATTCGCGGACGGATCGCCGGAACGGGATTCGCGTAGCCAAATAATAGATACGGCAACCCCGAGGGAGACGGCGAGCAGCAGGGAGATGTGTGGGCGCTTCATGGCGGATCGGGTTTGGCGACGAGAAACGGGAAAGGCGACGGCCCCGCAAGGGAGCCGCCGCCGATGAATCCCCGAACGCTCAGGGCGTGGTGATCGTCACGTTGTCGAACGTGGCGGTGCCGAGCGTGGAATTGTTGTAGCTGCACACCGCGAGGCCGACTTGGACGGTGGAGCCCATGGCGATGGTCTTGGGCGTGCTCATCTGGGTCCAGGTGACGCCGTTGGCCGACTTGTAGCCGGTGAAGACGTTGCCGACGCGGGTCACGCGCACCCAGTAAGGGGCCGCGGCCGCGCCGCCGGAACCGGTCGCCGCTGTGGCGTCGGTGGTCAGGCGGGACTGCATGTAGGCGCCTTGCGCCGGGGTGATGATGGCGTCGGCCATCATCGAGCCGGCGGTGAGGGCGCTGCGGATCATGACGCCGGCGCGGGCGTAGTTGTGGGTGGCGGTCTGGGTGACCACGCGAGCGGTGACGGTGCAGTCGCCGGTGATGGCGGTGGAGGCGAACTGGAAGGAGTCGGCCGTGCCGCCGATGGTGGTTCCCGAGCCGTTCACGGTGAAGACGCCGCCGCCGAAGCTTGTGGAACCGGCGACGCCGACGGTGCCGACATCGGCGTTGCTCCAGCCTGCGGGCAGACCGGTTGCCGGGGTGAACTTGACCGCGTCCGCGATCACATGGCCGTTCGTGCCGGTGTTGGAGATCGTCACCGACCCGCCAGTGGTCCCGAAGGTGTAGGTGCCGACCGAATTCCAGACGCCGCCATTGGCGGTCTGGTTGACGGTGACACCGGTGGATCCGCCGGAGTGGACGATGGTGACGGGCACGTTGGTCGCGCGGTTCGAGGCGGACGTCCAGCGGACAAACACCTCGTAGTTGCCGGCGGCGAGCAGTGTTGGTGTATAGGCCACGGACTTGGAGCCCTTGCCCGCGTCGCCGTCGTGCAGGTAGTTGTACCCCTCATATCCGGGAGTCGAGGAGGAGGCGGTCCATGAACTGGTGATCGTGACGGAGCCGCTGTTGGTGTTGTCGATCATCACCTCGGAGGCGGTGCCGCCGTTGTCGCCATAGGCTTCGAGCACGGCCATCTGCGGGCGGTCGACGGTGTAGTTGGACGTCGGCTCGCAAGTGAGATTGTAGCCGCCGGTCCAGCGTCCGCCGGACCAGTAGGTGCCGCTGAGACCGTTGGACTTGATGTAGTCGAGGAAGTTGTCGAGGACCACGTTCCACTCGGCGGTGTAGCCGTCGCTGTGAGGTACGCCGTATTCGCCGATCAGGCCGCGCACGCCGTTGGCGTTGCACCAGGTGACGAAGGGCTCGACGCTGGAGATGCCGACGGTCGGATAGCGGTTGTCCTGCGCATAGGTGTCGACGTATTGGCCGGTGCCGCCCTCGTCCCAGTAGGAATGGGCGGAGTAGATGAGACGGTCGGACGGGTCGGTGAGCGCGAGGAGGGCACCGTTGCCGTCCTTGACCCAGCCCCACGAGCGCGACGAATGAATTCCCTCGATGAGGATCCATTGGTTGTCTCCGTTGGCGCGAATCGCGTTGATCGCGGCCTGGGCGGCGGCCTGCCAATTGGAGACTGTGCCCTTGGGCTCATTCATGATGTCGTAGCCGTAGATCGCGGCGTCACCCTTGAAATGGTCGGAGAGCCGGTCCCAGACATCGGCGTAGGCCGAGTAGGGAACCTGTGTGCTGCCGACCTGATACTTGGTCCCGTTGACGTGCACTTCGTTGTAGTCGTGCATGTCCAGAATGACCTTCATGCCGCGGGCGCGGATGAGGCCGACCGCCGTGTCGAGGTGGCCGAGGTTGGTGCTGTTGAGCGGCGCGTAGAGCGAGTCCTGCACGCGTTTCCATTTGAACGGAAGCCGGATGAGGGTGATGCCCTTGCTCTGGTAGTAATCGAGCTCGGCGGCGTTGGGATAGATGTAGTCGGTGCCGTAGGTGCCGGGGATATTGCCGCTGCCGGTGGCATCGCCGCCCTGGAGGTTGACGCCGAACATCTGGGGCGGGTCCTCGGCGAGCGCGGGACAGGCGAGCACGGTGGCGAGCAAGGCGGGGCGGAAGGCTTTTGCGAGGCGACGCCGGGTGGCGGAAAAAACGCCGGACGGGGTGGCCGACGGTTGGGGGTATTCTTGATCGGGGCGGGATGTTTTCATTTTGGGTTGGGTAAAGCCCCTTCGCAGCAAACGAAGGGGAATGGGGTAGGGGAATCCGGCAGATGGGCGCGTACGGAAACAACGCGCCGGATGGGTGCGCTTGGGCGCATCCGTGCAGTCGGCGGTGACCACCGAGGTAACGAGGGCGGTGGGACGGTGACGGACTGAAGAAACTCAGCCTCGTTACCTCCCAAGAAACCTGCCCGTCCCGCGACGCGGGCCAAACCGATTTCTTGGAGGTTCCAACTGTGCCGCGCAGCGCCTCAGCCCCTGTGCTCGGCTGCTACCTGGAAGCGGCTTAGGCGTCGCTGCGGCTGCGAACCTTGCGACGCGTCGCGGCGACGAGGAGCGAGCCGGCGCCGGCGAGGATGGCGTAGGTGGACGGCTCGGGGATGGTCGAGACGATCTGCACGGAGTTGAGGAAGCCGCGTGCTTCTCCCGTACCGCCGATGCTGGCGAGGTTGAGGACTTCGCCGGAGGTGATGGAGATGCTGAACTTGGCGTAGTTGTCGCCGGGGTTGCCCGCCGGCACCCACTCGCCCGTCGCATCCGTCGAGTCAAGGTAGCTGATCTGCTGGCTGGTGGCGGCGTAGTCGGTGTAGTTGAAGTCACCCGCGGAGGCCGTGCCCACGTAAAGATTTTGAACATGCGCGCTGCTCAGGCTGGTGTTGCGAGCGGTGATGTAGATGTCGTAGGTGCCCGCGGACAGACCGCTGATCTGGACGCCAACCGCACGCGCGCCGCTGGTTGCCAGGTAGATGCCATCCTTGCCCACGGAGGTGCCGGCATAGATGTCGGAGGTGGTCATGCCGCCCAGAGCATTGTTGAAGGTGATGCCGGTTTTCTCCAAGTCGATGAGCGTGCTTCCGGAGGTGCTGTTCCCGCCGACGTCGATGGAGATTCCGCTTGTGGCGGTGCCGTCGGACCAGACGAGACTGCTCGTGGGATTCGCGTCCGTGACCTGATTCCAAGCACTGTCGGCGGTGGAGCCGCTTGCGGTATGATAAGGGCTGTTGGTCAAGGCATCGCCCTCGGCGAGCGTCGGACCGAAGTCGAGCTGGAGTACTTGCGCGGTGAGAGAACCGGTCAGGCAGAGGACCGACAGGGCGGCGGAGATGAGGTGTTTTGATGTCATGGGGGTGCAGCGGATGAAAGAGGTTCGGGATGGACGTAATTGTCCGCGCGCTCCGCAGGGGGGCAAATTGCATGAATTGAAAAACCTCGATAAAAACTATGGAATTTTGACATCCGAGGAGATCGTTATGCACCCTCTCCACGCCGATCGAGGGAACGAGCCTGCTCGTGATTCCATCCTCGCGCCCGCGTTCAAACCCTCCGCCGCGTCATCCAAGCCGCGGCAAGCGTCGCGACGAATGGCGTTCGTCAGTCTTCAATCTCGGGCATCGAGCAGGCGGGGCTCGAAAACACACGTGTGGTCTGCGGGCGAGGCGGCAGCTCGGCCGCCGCGGCGGTGACGAGATCGCTCAGGACGGAACGATGGCACTGCGCCTCGTTTTCGCAAAAGCAGCCCAAGTTGACGCGCTGGCGGAGCGCCATGGCCGCGACCAACCGGATGGCTTGGCGAGCCGCCGGGCTGCGCATTTCGGTGCGATAGCGCCGTGCGAAGGAGGGAAACTTTATTTCTCCGGACCGGTAGATGGCGACGAGTTCGCGGCTGGGTGAAAGCAGGGGCATCCAAACGTCGAAGTAACCGCCTGACGCATAATCCTCATGCCGTACGCCGCGCGGCGGATAGTGAGCCACGCCGATCGACAACCCCGGTTGATGACGGGCCGTTCCGTAACGATAGGTGTGCAGATTCAGGGGAGGAGTCTGGCCGGCGGATTTCATGATGATGGAACAGCGTGATCCGATATTAATTGTTGGCAAGGGACCGCCCCCGGCGAGACTGGGCGGGCTCGGCCGGGACTATTTCATGGCGGGCGTATCAAGGGGAATTATGGAGACGCATATTACGACCGCTAACCGGGGAAATGCCATTCGCTCGTCCGTCGCGCCCGCCGGTCGGGCGGAGGTTGCAACGAGGAGTTCGCGATGAGCGCCGCGCTTCCCGGAATCGCCACCCGCTGCGCGCATGCGGGCGCCCGTCGACGCGAGGTGGACGGTGCCAACGCGCCCTTTCAACCGGCGATCGCGCAGAGCACGATCTTCGATCTTGGGTCGGCGGCGGATGCGGAGGCGATTTTTTCAGGGGCGCGTCCCGGTTATGCCTACTCGCGTTTCGGCAACCCGACCGTTGATGTGCTGGCCGAAACCATCGCCGGGCTGGAGGGCGGGGCGGGGGCGTTGATCACGTCATCGGGCAACGCCGCGGTGTTGTGCGCCGTGACCGCGGCGCTGGAAGGGCGCACCGGGCCGCTGATCGCGCATCAAGACATCTACGGCGGCAGCTTTGAGTTGATACAAATATTATCCGATGTCTGCCGCGTGCCGGTGGAGACCGTGGATTCGACCGACCGCGAGGCATGGAGGCGGGCGGTTTCCAAGGCGGGCGCGGTGCTGCTGGAGACGCCATCGAATCCGTTGATGCGGTTGATCGATCTCGAGGAGACGGTGGCGGCCGCGCGGATCACGGGTGCTCCGGTGATCGTGGACAACACGGTGGCGACGCCTTTCAACCAGCGTCCGTTCGCCGCGGGTGTCGACTGGATCGTACATTCGACTACCAAGTATTTGAACGGGCACTCCGACATGATCGGAGGCTGTGTCGTTAAGCGGGAACCCCTGACCGGGAAAAACCGGCGCGTTCACAAGTCACTTGGCGGAACGGTCAACGCACTCGACGCCTGGCTGGTCCTGCGCGGACTGCGCACGTTTGCCCTCCGAATGGAGGCGCACAATCGCAATGGCCAGGCGGTCGCGGAGTGGCTGGCCCGCCACCCGGCGGTCGCGCGTGTGTATTACGCGGGCGATCCGACGCATCCCCAGGCGGAGTTGTTTCGCCGGCAAATGCGGCATGGCGGCGCATTGCTTTCGTTTGAGCTGAAGGGTGGGGCGGACGCCGCCATCCGTTTCATCGACCGCCTGCGACTGGTCGTGCACGCGGTGAGCCTGGGCGGGATGGAAAGCCTTGCGACGCGCCCGGCGATGTCGAGTCACCGGGGAATGCCTCCCGAAGCACGTCGGGAGGCCGGCATATCCGAAAGCTTGATACGCCTGTCGGTGGGTGTGGAGACGCTTGAGGATATCCTGGCCGATCTCGACCACGCCCTGGCAAACTAGACTGGACGCGACCCTGGAGGTAATCGAACTGACGTTGCACGTGGAACCGGGGCGGGCTGGAGCGGTTCAAACAAAGTCATGGCCGGCGGGGGGGGCCGTGTGTAGCCATGCCCGTGCCGGGCGTGCTCCGGGATTCGTCTCCGATTCCGACCCACGCGTCCGACACGGACGCGGCTACAATTTGATTTGAAATGCTCTATTCTCTGGTGCCTGCCTGAAGGGTGCGTGAATCGGAGGGTGTTACGACCGGCTTGGACTCCGGATCTGCGAGGGGTGGGGCGGGCTCAGTCAGCAGGTGGACGGTGCGAAGAAGCGATTGGATGTTGTAGGGTTTCAGGAGAACTTGCGTCACGTTCAGCCGGGCGAGCGCCTTGTGGTCCAAGGATTCCTCCAGCCCCGAGATGATGGCGGCGCGAAACTTCACCGAGATTTTTCTCAAGGCGTGCAACGTGGTCAGGCCATCCATCAGCGGCAGTTTCATGTCGATGAGGATGAGGTCGACGTCGGCATGGTTTTGCGCGAACCACGCGATCGCGGCCACGCCATCTTCGGCGGTCTGAACCCGGTAGCCGTGTTGTTTCAAGGTTGTGCTGGCCGTGAGCCGGATCGCTTCCTCGTCGTCGATGATGAGGACCAGTTCGTTGTTTCCTTGGCGCACCGCGGTATCGTCGGCGCCCCTTGCCACGGCGGCGCCGGATGATTGAGCCGGGAGGAAGACGTTGAACACCGTTCCTTGACCGAGTTTGGTCGCCACTTCGATGAAGCCTCCGTGGGCTTTGATGATACCGAGGGTGGTGGAGAGGCCGAGACCGGTTCCCTTGCCCGCGGGTTTGGTGGTGAAGAAAGGTTCGTACATCCGGTCGAGCACCGCTTGCGGGATGCCTGTGCCGGTGTCGCTCACGGAGAGGCGCAGGTAGGCGCCGGGTTTGACGTCCTGGCGGGCGCTCGCCTGCAACGCGTCGATCATGGCGTTCGACGCATCGATCGAGATAACGCCGCCTCCGGGCATGGCGTCACGGGCGTTCACACACAGATTCAGGAGGACCTGATCGACTTGCGTATCGTCGGCGATGATCGGCCAGAGATCCGCGGCGATCGTGGGATGAATGGTGATGTTCGAGGGGAAGGTCTGTCCGAGCACTTTCTGCAGTTCCTCGATCATCGGTCCGACCTCCAGAAGCGAGTGTTCCGCCTCGCCGGTGCCGCGGGCAAAGGTGAGTAGTTGCTTGATCAGGCGCGCTCCGCGCCGGGCGCTTTGATGGATGGTTTCCAACATGCGGAGCGCATTGGGATCGGACTGGGTGAGGGTGAGCAGTTCCGAGGCCATGAGGATGGGCGCGAGCACGTTGTTGAGATCGTGGGCGATGCCGCCGGCGAGCGATCCGATACTGTCCATCCGTTGATTGCGAAGGATGTGATCCTCCATCTGTTTTTGGGCGGTGATGTCGCGCATGGCCACGACGGCGCCGTTGATCGTGCCGGAAGCATCACGAATGGGCCGGGCGGTGGTGCTGAGCATGACGCCGTCGGGATGCGGGGCGGTGCGCACAAATATCTCGACGTTGTCGCACGAGTGTCCGTCGAGAGCGCGATACATCGGAAGCTCGTCGATCGGGAACGGCGTGATGCGGTCCGGCATGAAGGCGGCGGCGGTCGGCATGCCTCCGGGCACCAAGGGGCCGATCAGGTCTTCGGCGGCGGGGTTCATCAGAACGATTTCGTTTCGCGAACTGGCGACGACCAAGCCGTCGCCCATGCTATGAATGACCGATTGCAGGATGGTCGCCTGCTTGTGCACGGCTTGCTCGGCCAGCGCACTCTTGACCATCTCGGCTTCCAATTCGGCGGTGCGATCTTGAACGCGTTGTTCGAGGCTTTCGGTCAACGCGCGCAATTCGTCCTGCGCTTCGACCAAGGCCAGGTTGCGCTGCACGGCGGTTTCGTAACTGCTGAGGAGCAGATTGAGGATCTGCAGGCGGTCGGAGTTGATGACGAACCGCTGGCCGGCGAACGTGATCTGGATGTCGATATCGGCCCGGTGCGTATCGGTCTGCAACTGCCGGTTGCTGATCATATGGTTCACCCGGGCGAGCAGGTATTCCTCCTGATAGGGCTTCACGATGAAGTTGTCCGCCCCGGCTTCGAGTCCGCGAATGACGTCGACCGGGTCGGCGAGCATCGTCACCAGGACAACCGCGGTTTTGTTGAGCGTGGGATGGTGCTTGATGCGACGGCACAGCTCATAACCGCCGATCTCGGGCATGTTGACGTCGGTGAGAAGCACGGCGGGCTTGAACGATTCCGCCATCTCCAGGGCCTCCCGTCCATTGGAGACGGCCCGGACATCACAGGAGAGCTTTTCGAGTACCATGCAGAGCTGCTCACGTTGCGTGGCGCTGTCTTCCGCGACGAGGATGCGAATGGGATTGTTGGGGATGATTGCGGTCATGGCGAGGTGACAGACGTGGAGTTGCCCGGGGTGGAAAGGCGGATGAGGAGGGTGGCGATTTCTTCGGGTGGGAGAATCCACGTGGCGGCGGCTTGCTTCACGGCTTCGCCGGGCATGCCGAAGACGACGGAGCTATCGCGGTCCTGAGCGACGGTGGCGGCGCCGAGATCGCGTAGCTGTTTCAGCTCCGCCGCACCATCGATGCCCATGCCGGTCATGAGCACCGCGACCGCACGCGAGCCGTAGGTCGCCGCGATCGATCGAAAGAGCACGCCAACGGCCGGGCGTAGTCCGCGTTCCGGCGGTGAATCGATTAATTGGATACGGCCGGACTGCGTGACTCCGAGGTGGAAGCCGTCGGGTGCAAGGTAGGCATGGCCGGGCATCATGGTTTGGTGATGCACGGCCAGCTTGAGCGGGAATTGCACGCTGCGTGACAACCATTCGACAAGCCCGGGCATGAAGCCCTCCGCCATGTGTTGGACAATGACAATGGGGAAGGGTAGACCGGCCGGCAGCCGCGACAGCAGTGCTTGCAATGCGATCGGTCCGCCGGTCGAGGCGCCGATGGCGACGATGTCCACCGGTCGGGTGGTCGGGAGCGCCGCGGCGGACGATGGCGATGCCGGCGTGGTTCCGGGAATCGTCCGCGGCCCTGTCTGCCAGCGGCGGACTAATTTGACCTCGGCCATGGCCTTGACCGCCTGCACGAGGGCGCGCGCTTCGCCGACGAACGCGGGGTGGCCCACGCCGCGCGGACGCTGCCGTACGGCGACCGCGCCCGCCGCCATCGCTTGAAAACCAATGTCCACTTCGGTCGTGTCCAGGCTGCCGCTGATAATCACTATCGGGATCGGATGCCGATGCATGATCTGCTGGGTTGCTTCGAAACCGTTCAGCTTGGGCATGTGGACATCCATCGTGATGACATCCGGGCGATGTTCCGCTGCAAGCCGCACGCCTTCCTCGCCGTTTTTGGCCATGCCGATAACGGTCAACTCCGGGTCGGCCTCCAAAATTTCGCGGAGCAACTCACGCACCACCGCGGAGTCATCCACGATTAATACGCGCAAGGGGCGAGGCGTTGGGGCGGAGCCGGTCATAGCAGGCGATGGACGGTGTCGAGCAGGTTGCTCTCTTCAAAGCTGCGCTTGGCAATGTAGGCGTTGGCACCGGCTTCCAGTCCGCGCTCCCGATCCTCGCTTGAATCAAGAGAGGTGACGAGGATGACGGGTACCTTGGAAAGATTGGTATCGCCGCGGATTTTTTCGGTGAGGCCGAGCCCGTGGAGTCGGGGCATGTCCACATCGGTGACGACGAGATCGAAGGGTGCGCTGCGCAATTTTGCGAAGGCATCGATGCCGTCCACGGCGGTCTCAACCGTGAAGCCGGCCGATTCCAGGATGCTCCGCAGAAGCGTGCGCGAGGTGATGGAATCATCCACGACGAGGATGGTTTTTTTCCGGTCGGCTTCCATGTCCGTCGCGATGACCGCGGGCTGGGCAGCCGTGCCGGACTCGCCCTGGCGCACGGCGAGGCGGATCAATTCCTGTGCGTCGAGGATCAGCGCCGGTCGACCTGTGCCGAGCACGGTTGCACCGGCGATATGGGGGAGGCGCGCACCCTGCGGTCCGAGTTTCTTCGCGACGATCTCCTGCTCGCCGCAGATTTCGTCGACGAGCAGGGCCAGTCGGAGGCCACCGGATGCGACGATCAACACGGGCCGGTGGCCGGCGTTTTCAGGCGTCGTCGGCGAGACGGGCAGCGCCAGCGCGGCGGCGAGCCGGACCAGGGAAAATTGTTCGCCGCCGGAGACGATGACCTCGCGATTCTCCAATGTGGAAATCTGCTGTGGCGTCACCCGCTTCACCCGCATCACACTTTCCACGGGAAACACCAGCGAGTAATCGCCCACCCGGACCACCACGCCGCGGAAGGTCGCGAGCGAGAGCGGCAACGAGAGCCGCAGAGTGGTGCCCTGTCCGGGAGTGCTGTCGATGCGGACAACACCGCCCAGCTTTTCGGTCTTTTCGCGAACGATCGCCAGGCCGAGACCGCGGCCCGACAAGTCGGTGATCAACGGGCTGGTGGTGATGCCCGAACCGAACACCCACTGCAGGACCTCGTCTTCGCCGAGCGCGGCGGTTTTAGCCGCGTCGAGGGCTCCCGATTTGATGATCGCCTGGCGAAGTTTCGCGGTGTTGATGCCGCGTCCATCGTCGTTGACGGCGATGTCCACCCGGCCATTGCGCGCGGGGGCGATGCGCACGGCGAGGGTGGCGACGCGAGGTTTGCCGGCGGCCTGGCGTTCGGCGGGAGATTCGATGCCGTGATCGAGGCTGTTGCGCAGCATGTGGAGAAACGGAGCCTTGAGTTCGGAAAGGACGCGGCGGTCGAGTTCGAGGGCTTCGCCTTCGATCACGAGGTTGACCTCTTTGCCCTGTTCACGGGCGAGGTCGCGCAAAGGCTGGCGGATGCCATCGAGCAGCCAGGAAAAGGGCAGCATCAGGAGGTCGCGCGTGCCGGCGAGCAGGGCATCGACCTTCGCACCGAGCGACTGCCGGTCATGCGCGGCGGTGCGGGCCGCCCGATTAAGCCGTGCATCCAAGTCGGGCAGGAACTCTTTGTGCCAATCAAGAAAGGCGCGAAGCCGCTCGGCGGCTTGCGCGGTGGTCGTCGGTGGCGCACCGGTTGGTGGATGGAGGACGAGTGAGTTGCAGTCGGCCAACGCCGGCCCCCAGCGTCGGGTCCATTCCGCAAGCGTGGCCGACAAGTGCCGGAGTTCGGCGGCGCGCTCGATCGCGGCAAGTTTGTCCGCGAGCAGTTCCTCGGCCTGCACGCGCACGGCATTGAGCATGGCGGTGGTGACACGCACGGTTTCCGCGGGAGCGGACTCACTGCGGGGCGCCGGAGCCGAAGGAGCGGTTTCGTCGGGCGAACTTGGCGCGCTTACCGGAGTGACAGGCGCCTTGGATGGTGGCTGCCCGGGGAAGGAAAATGCGGATGATTGCAGAGACTCCGACGCTTCAGCGGGTTTTGTTGTCGCGGTCTTCGTCGAAGGGACGGGTGGTCTTGCCCAAGAGGCTTTTTTCAAGGTGTCGATCGTGGCGACGATGGACGGCGGGGGCGTCTTGGTTTCCTCGGCTTGGAGCAGTTGTTGGGTGAGATGTGTGGCGCCGAGCAGGGCATCAAGGAGCTCGTGTGTCGGTGATACTTCGCGTTGCTTGAGACGCGCCAGAATCGTCTCCATCGCCTGACAAACGGATTCGATCGATGTGACGTTCACCGCGCGGGCGGCGCCCTTGAGGCTGTGCGCTTCGCGGAAAGCCGTCTCGATGAGGCTGGCGGCAACCTCGGCGGCCGGAGCGGCCTCAAGGTCGAGAAGATGGCGCGACAACGCGTCGATGTGTTCCTGGGCTTCGCCCTGGAACACCCGCCACAGGCGGTCTCGCAATGCCTTTTCGCGCTCGTTCATGGTCAGACCGAGTTCAATTTATACTGGCTGACGAGCGACTGGAGTTTTTGTCCCACGGCGTGGAGGTTGCGCGCGGCCGTCTCGGTTTGTTTGGTGCCGCTGACGTTTTGGTTGCTGGCCTCCCGGATGCTTTCCATCGCCGAGGCCACCTGATCCATGCCGGCCGATTGCTGCTGGCTGGAGGCGGCGATCTGCATCGCGGCTTGTGCGCCGGAATCGATGACATCGGCCAGTGAGCGAATGGCCTCGTTGGCGGCGTTGGATTGTTTCATGCCGGCCTCGACGGTCTTGTCTCCCTGCTCGGCGGCCATCACGGAACGGCTGATGGCCTTCTGTATATCGTTGAGGATCGTGCGAACCTGAATGGTCGCCTGCTTCGACTGATCGGAGAGCGACTTCACCTCCTGGGCCACGACGGCGAAGCCTCGTCCTTGATCGCCGGCCCGGGCGGCTTCGATGGCGGCGTTGACCGCGAGCAGGTTTGATTGTTCGGCGAGGTCGGCGACGGTCGCAACGATCTCGCCGATGGTCTGGCTTTGCTCGCTCAGCGTGACGACGGTTTCCGCGATGGAGCCCATCTGTTGCTGAATCTTGTTCATGCTTTCCGATGTGGCATCGACGGCGGCGCGGCCGCTTTGCGCGATGTGCGCGGCGGTCTGCGCGTTTTCCGAGACGAGCCTGGCTTTCTGACTGGCGAGTTGGGCGGTTTGCTTGACCTCCTCGATGGTGGCCGAGGTTTGGGTAAGCGCGGCGGCGGTTTCGGATGCGCCGGCGGCGACCTGGGTGGTAGCGGCGAGGATCTGGCTGGCGGAGGAGGCAAGAACGGTGGCCGCTTCCTGTAGTTCACGGGTGGAGTGGCGCAGTCCGGTGCGCATGGTCGCGAAGGCGGTGCCAAGTGTGTCCTTCGAGGACTGTGGCTTCACGTCGCTGACCAGATCGCCGCTGGCGATGCGTTGCGCCGCGCCGGCCATCGCCGAGAGCGTGTCGAGCATCTGCGTGAAACTGCGGAACAGTGCGCCGACTTCGTCCGAACGCGAGGTTTCGGGGAGCTTCACCGAGAGATCGCCGACGGCGATATTCCGGGCGGCGGCGGTGACCTCGGCGAGCGGACGGGCGATCGTGCGCGTCAGCCAGACTCCGATGCCAATGATGAGCGCACCCGAAATCATCACCCCGAGAATTACGGTCAATTTCGAGCTTCGCGCATTCTCGATCGTGGCGACGTCGCGCGAGGCGAGCACCGCCCGTTCCTCCATTTTCATCGTGTCGACGATCCGGCGGATTGCCTTCATGGTTTCCTGTCCCCGGCCTTCCCCGATCATCTTGGTGGCCGCCTCGATTCCATCCCGGCGACGCGTGTTCAGGATCTCTTCAAACTCGTCGAATTTTTGCGAGACGAGAGGCGTCAGGGAGGCGAGGCGTTGCAGTTGCGCGGGATTCCCGGCCAGCAAGGTCTCGAGTCGGGCGAGATTGGCTTCGGAGGACTGCCGGGCGCCTTGATAGGGGGCAAGGAACGAGTCGTTTCCGACCAGAATGAACCCGCGCTGGGCCGTCTGGCCGTTGAGGGTATCGGTCAATGTGCTTTCGAGCGCGTTGAGGACCTGATGGGAGTGACTGGTGAGGCGGGCGGTTTCGTCGAATTCCTTGATGCTGAAAAACGACAGGACGGAGAGGACGACTCGCACGATCAGGATCGTGGCGAAGCCGAGGGTGATTTTTAATCCAATGGACCACTTCATGATATTTGAAATTTAAGGCGTGGGGGAGGAGCGGGGGTGTTTATAACGAGGGGTGGTCGGCCGGGCCGGCGTTGAAGCGGGAGTCGCGGAGAAGCCGGCGCGCGTCGAGCACGACGAGGGAATCGGCCGTGATGCCGCGGGAGAATTGGGCGCGGAGTCCGGTGAACGTCGGGGGGAGGGCCTGTAACGAGCCTTCCTCCATGTGTCGCAGACTTCCGGATACAGAGTCGGCGAGCAGGCCGAACTCCGTGGCGCCGTCCTCAAGCACGATGATTTTGTTAAGGTTGGTCAGACCCTGGGACGAGAGCCCGAAGAACGGCTTCAGATTGAAAATCGTGAGCATTCGTCCGTGGAGATGCGTGATGCCGAGGACAAACGACGGGGCTCCGGGCAACGGAAGGTAATCATGGAGGTAGGCGACTTCGCGCACATGGGCGGTCTCGATGCCGTAGGTCTCGTGGAGCAGAGAGAACTCAAGCAGCTCGAGGCGGGTGCCCGTGGACGTCATCGATGCCGGGGCGACGGCCGCGACCCGGGCTCGGGCCCGCAGGATATCCCGCCGACGTTCGGCGGTGGGGGAGGTATTCTGGTCCAGCAACGCATGCGCCGCCACCATCCGCCGCCGCAGGGCGGACCAGTCGATCGGTGAGCGTGGTTGCGTGGCGACGGGGGTGGGCATTTTAAGCGACGGCACGAGTCAAGGTGTGGATCATCTCCGTCAGGTGTCCGACGGTCAGCCCGTCCATGTCGGGCAACTCGGCGTCGGGGGGCGATGCCTGAAGCAGCGTGAGCACGTGGGCGAAGGAGCGGCGGGCCTCGGCTTTTTTTCCCTGCCGCAATGCGAGATTTCCCAGAGCGAAATGCGCCGGGATGGAGGTGGGTTCCAGGTAAAGCACACGGCGGAGCGCCGCTTCGGTCTCCTCTTGCCTGTCGAGTTCCTGCAGGACGCGGGCGCGCAGGAAGTGGAGCGAGGGATTCATCTTATCAAGGAGGATGGATTCATCGCAGTCTTGCAGTGCATCGGCCAGTTGGCCGCGGTTTGCGGCGAGGAGGGCGCGCGAGGCAAGAGCGGTCGTATCGGCCGACAGGGTTTGCGGGGCTGGGTCGGCGTCGATCGAAGGCCGGGAGGTGCTCCGGACGGAAGACACGTTTGCATGAGGCGGCTTGGATCGCGGGACGGGCAGCCTTGGAACCGGGTGCGGAGAGGGGGAGGCTGCCGGCGTCGCCGTGTCGTCGCTGTCGTTGGTTTTTCGATACAGAAAGACCCCGTCGAAATGAGTGGAGCGAAGACCCGGCAATCGGCGCGCGGTATGCTCGGTCGGACTGACCGCGAGCCAGCCGGACGGGGTGAGCGAGCGATGAAGGCGGGTCATCGCGGCGTGCGCCTGCCGCTCGGAGAAATACATCAGCACGTTGCGGCAAAGGATCACGTCCATGTTGCCGGTATCGTGGACCGGGGACGGATAGACGTCTTTGGCGAGGTTGAGTTGGACAAAGGTGACGCGCGCCCGGGTGCGGGGATTCAGCACGTGGCAACCGGCTTCGGTGGTCCGAAAAAAGCGGTCCTTGATGCCGGGTGGGATCTGGCGAAAGGACCAGTCTTTGTAGACGCCCAGCGCGGCCCGATCCAGGAACTCCTGGTTGAGGTCGGTCGCGAGGATGTGGATGTTCCAGTCGTCGATATCGGGGAGCAGCCGCTCCAGCATCATCGCCAGCGTGTAGGGCTCTTCGCCGGTGCAACAGCCCGCGCTCCAAAGCCGCAGATGGCGGCTTCCTTTTTTGCGGCGGCGGACGAGTTGGGGAAGTAGGTGGTTTTCCAATACGGCCAGGGTCGCCGGCTCCCGGAAGAAATAGGTTTCCCCGACCGTCAGTCGTTGGGCGAGCACCTCCAGGGTCCTGTCGGGCAGGCCTCCTTGTTCGAGCCGGTTCACCCAGCCGGCGATGTCCGCCTCTCCGGCCTCCGCGGCCGCTTCGGCCAGGAGCTTCGCCAACTCCTCCTGGCGGGAGGGCGGAAAGTGAAGCCCGAGACGCTGCTCGATCAGGGCGAGTGCCTGCGAGAATCGGGCTGCCGCGGAGGTGGCGTTCATGACGCGGGCACCTCCGTTAGGGCGAGTACCAGCGCGTGCTCTTCATCAAGCGACAAACAGGCGTCGAGATCGTGGATGAGGATCAGTCCGTCTTCGCGTTTCACCGCCCCCGCCAAATAGCCGGTGCGGGGGAGGATGTTCGGGGCGGGGATCCACGCGGATTCGCCGACGGTTTCGATCCCGCAGGCTTCGTCCGCGAGCAGGGCGACACGGCGACGGAGGGTGCGGCCGAGGATGAGATGATCGCTCAGGCGGGGCTCGCGCTCGGGGAGTCCAAAACGTTTACGAAGATTGATGACCGGGATCACCGCGCCCTGAAAATTGATCACCCCCGCGACGATTTCAGGAGCTTGAGGCAGCGGGGCATAGTCGACGAGCCGGATGATCCGGTCCACCGCTTGGAGCGATACTCCGTAACGCTGGGTTTCGATCATGAATACAACGATCGTAAGCAGAAGGGGCGTGGGCTGATCCATTCTTTGGCGACGAGGTTTCCCTCGGCGCAAAGAGAAGCCGCACGTCAAAATCTTCAAGGGTTAATAACGGACGTTACTGAACCCGAGTAGCTTGTGTTGTGATTTATCTAGGGTCTTTCCCTCATTATCCTGCTGTTTTCCGGACCGCTGATAAACCAAGTCAAATCTGTAACCTATTACAAATCGGCTTAATGAAGCAGTTAGGCTACGCCTGAGGTCCGGTGTCGGACGGCGGTCTGCGGGTGAACCATCCGGGCTCGGTCTGGTTATTTTCCTGCCAACGCAGGCGACGGGCCGAGAGGACCGCAGCCCGTCCAAGATACCCGAGCAGTTCCCGTGGATTGGCGCGGCTTACCACCGGGAGGCGGCCGACGTCGTGGGCATGCATCCGCTCGATCGCATCGTGCAACGCTTCGTCGGGATACGCGCAGAGCAAATCCCGTGTCATCACCGTGCCGAGTTCTTCGTCGGCCTCGCCGCGTTCGATCGCCGCCAGGAGATCACGACGCGTGATGATGCCGACGAGGGCACCTTGTTCATCGGTGACGAGGAGCGCGGTGTGATGGCAGACCCCGGGATCGTTTGCGCCAATGCGATCGGCCAGCGCGGCCACTTTCATGCGGACTGAAACGGTGCCCGGTTTTTTTTCCATTACACGGGCCACGGTTACGTGGGCAAAAACGTCCGCGTCAAATTCCATGGGCACGCGCACGCCGCGTTGCTCCACGGGAGTCGTCATGAGCGAGCGGGCCGACAACACATGCGCCATGGCCAGCGAGGCGGTCGCGGCCGTCGCGACGGGCCAGAGCACGCCCGCCTGCTGGGTGATTTCCACTCCCAGGACGATGGAGGCGAAGAACGCCCGTGAGCCGCCGGCGAAGAACGCCACCATGCCCGCCAGTGCGGCCAATCCCGGGGAAATTTCCGAAATCGACAGCGCATTAAAAATCGCGGCGACCAAGGCGCCGAGCCCTCCGCCGACAACCAGCATGGGCGCGAGGGTGCCACCCGACGTGCCGCTGCCCAGCGAGACGATCCAGACGACCAACTTGAGTCCGCATACCAGGGCGACCACCGAGAGCGGCAGATTGCCCGTGAGCAAGGCTCCGATCACGTCGTACCCCGCACCGAATACCCGGGGTTCCCAACAGCCGATCAACCCGACAAACAGGCCGCCGATCACAGGGCACCACATCCAGTGCACCGGCAGGCGGGCGAACCCTTTTTCCGCCTGATGCACCGCGTGGTTGGCGACGACCGCGAGGACGCCGGCGCAGATTCCGATACACGCAAAGATCAGCAAGGACGACCCCGGCGCGCCCAGGTTTTCGGGCGGGGCGAGGGGAAACAGAGCCGCGTGTTCGCCCCAGATAAATCGAAGCGCCTGCGCACTGGCCGCCGCGATTGCCACCGGGATAAGCGATCGTGCGCGGAGCTCGAACAACAACAATTCGACGGCCAGCAACGTGGCCGCGACAGGACTTCCAAAGATCGCGGTCATCGCCGCGGCGGCACCCGCCGAAAGCAGGATTTTCCGTTCGCTGGCCGTCATTGCGAGCGCCTGACCCAGTAACGAACCCACCGCGCCTCCGGTGGCGATCACCGGTCCCTCCGCTCCGTAAGGACCGCCGGTCCCGATGGAGATCGCCGATGATAACGGTTTCAACAGGGCCACGCGCGGGGTGATCCGGCTGCGATTGGCCAGCACCTGTTGCATCACCTCGGGAATGCCATGCCCGATGATCGCGCGCGAACCGTAGCGCGCCATCAAGGCGATCAAGCCGCCGCCGAGCGCGGGAATAACGATCACCCATGCCCCGCGCGTATGATCGTCCGCCGGTGCCCATTCGGTGGAAAACTTCCCAAAAAACGCCAGTTGGGTGATCCCCCCGATCAAAGCATGCAGTACATGGGCGGCCAATGTGCTGCACCCGGCGACCAGCACGGCCAGCAAGCTGATGAAAATCAACCGTGCGGCGGGCGACGGAGTGGATCGGGACGGCGTTTCATTCATTACAACAACAAGACGGCGGTTACTCTTCAGCGTTCCGTCGTCTGGGGAATCGCGTGCCAGTAGCGTGGGTATTTATGACGCCGGGTCGTGCGGTGATAAACCGTCGCCATGACGACGAGCATGATCGTTCCGCCCAACGTCGAGGTGACCAGGAATTCCCAGCTCGGTTTGGCGAGGAATACGATGATTGCATTCGAACCGGCGGGTGGGTGCACCGTGCGGGTCATCATCATGACGCCCACGCCCAGTCCGGTGGCGACGCCGACCGCCCACCATTGAGGTCCGAGGAATGAGAGGCATCCGAGCGCGATGACCGAGGCGGATAGATGACCGAACACCACAGAGCGAGGCTGCGAGAGGGGCGCATCAGGCAGCGCAAACAGGAGAAGCGCGGAGGCGCCGAACGAACCCAACAGCATCAACCCTTGCGTCGACATGGCGACGAGGGCCAGGGCGGAAACCGAAACAACGGCGCCCAGACTGGCGAGGAGGATCTGTGACTTTCGAAACGCGGGTGACATGGAAAAGCGGCCCACAAAGAGGACTCATGGGCCGTCTGCCAATATTTATCGTGTCGCGATATATGTGTAGGAAGGCCTGACGCCGGTGGGATTGCCCGACGAGGCAAGGCGCAAGACGACTCCACCGGCTCCCCGCCCCGGACAGAGTAACCTATTGGGTTACTCCACCTCCGGGCGTTCTTTGTTTCACGAGGGGCTCGACGGGCTGGCACTACTCTGTGAAGTCGGCGCCCGGCGTCCGAGATGGAGACCCGACGACCTCGTCGTCGGTTGGGAGAGCGCCGATCAAGCCCGACGAGGTCGTTGGGCCTCCACGCTGAGATTCCGCCCGAGCTTAACGGAGTAGTGCTAGTCCTCGATCTCGGGCATCGAACACGCGGGGCTCGAGAAGGACTGGCGAGGGGATTGGTCGGGGAGTTCCGATGATGCTTTGTGAAGCAAGGTGATCAGCTTCGGGCCGATCGTTTTTAGTTCTTCGCGGTGGGCGCGGTACAATTTTTCGAGAATGCCGAGGCCCTTGGGAGTGAGTGAAACCTCCACGCGCCGCCGGTCCTCGGTCGATGGAGACCGTTTGACCAGTTGAAGAGCTTCCATGCGATTCACCAAGCCGACGGCGCTGTGGTGGGCGATGCGCAGCTGTTCGGCGAGTTCGCCGACCGTCACCCAGGAGCGTCCGGGAAATCCTTCGATGGCAAGGAGCGCCTGGTATTGCTGGGCGGATACGCCGTGTCCGATGGCGGCCGCCTCGCTGAAACCGAGAAACTTGCGCAGCGTGTAGCGAAAGTCGGCCAGCAGTTCGAAGTCCTCTTTGCTGAGGCTTCCGATGGATTTCTCGGTGGAGGACATGGGAATGAGGGAAGGCCCTCTGTTTTGGCGGCCTCGCACAGGACTGCGAGAAATTGCTTCGAGTGACGTCAAAGCCGTTCCGTGACGGACGGGCGCCGGAGTTTGAGGCGCTTCATCATCGAAACGAGGGTGGTCGGCTTCACCTTCAACAAAGCCGCGGCGCCATCCTCCCCGTAGATCTTCCAATTGCGCCGTTGCAGTGCGGTGGCGACGATCTCGCGTTCGCGAATGACGAGTTCGTCGAGCGTCGGATCCGAGTCGTCGTCGGCGGGTGGAGCGGACACCGCCCGGAAGTCTTTCGGCGGCGGGTCCCGGTGCGGCAGTTCAAAGTTCAGCCGACCGTCGCGAGCCAGAATCACCGCCCGCTCGATCACGTTTTGCAGTTCGCGAACGTTGCCCGGCCAGTCGTACGAGTCGAGTTCCCGCAGGTTGGACTTGGTAATCCGCGGAGGTGGCACGCCCAGGCGACGGGCTGCGTCCCGCGAAAAATGCGAGATGAGGGCGGGAATGTCCTCCTGTCGGTCACGGAGTGGCGGCACTTCGATCGGGAACACGCTCAGTCGATAATACAGGTCGAGTCGGAAGCGTCCCGCGCGGGCCTCGGAGAGCAGGTCTCGGTTCGTCGCCGCGATGATGCGTACGTCGACCGACCGGGTGCGTTCGTCGCCCAGGCGTTCGAATTGCCCCTCTTGTAGCACGCGCAACAACTTCCCTTGAAGTTCGAGCGGGATTTCGCCGACCTCGTCGAGAAACAACGTGCCGCGGTTCGCGAGTTCGAAACGCCCGATCCGGTCCTTGATCGCACTTGTGAAGGCGCCCCGCACGTGCCCGAAGAATTCGCTCTCGAAGAGTTCCTTGGGAATCGACGCGCAATTCACGCGCACGAGCGGATGATCCTTGCGCGGACTCAGTTCATGAATCGCGTGGGCGACCAACTCCTTTCCGGTGCCCGACTCACCGAGCACCAGCACGCCGGCTTCGGTGGGCGCAACCGTGGTGATCTGCGAGATCACCTTTCGCAGCGCCGGGCTGTCGCCGATGATCGAGCCCACGTTCTCCCGTATGTCCGCCTGCAACGCCTCGTTTTCCGATTCGAGACACTTGAGTTGATGGATGCAGCTGATCGCCGTGATCGTGCCCGCGATTTCACCGGCTTCGTTGCGATACGGCGTGGTGCGGAGATACACCCAGCCCATCTGTCCGTCCTTGCGCTTGAGTTCGACCTCGGCGCATCCCGAGCACTCTTTCGTCGGTAGCTTGGAGGCGGGAGGAACGCCCCTGAACAACACCTCCCGCACATCCGCTCCGAGCAATTCCTCGGGGCGATATCCCGTGATTTCCGAGACCACTCCGTTCGAATAAAAGATTCGATTCTCGGCGTCGGTGATGATCACACCCTCCGCCAGACTTTCCAGTACGGTCCGGTAAAACAATTCGCGGCTGCCGAGTGCCGGAGGGGACGACGGCGCGGACGGCGGCGGAGCAGGGCGGTCGACGGGAGTGACGGGTGCGCGGTCTTCGATGGTGGACATGCCGCACGGAAGTCGCCGCGACAGGTCGTGCAACCACGGATTATCGTTTTGTTTGAAACTGAAATTCGTTGTCAGCGAAAAATCGTTGCGGGTCCGCGGTACGTGAATCGCGCGAGACGAAATTATTAATCGCTTTGGATTAACCGGTTGAGCGCCGGGCCCGGTTTTGTGGGCCGGCGTGGCATGCCTCTGGCAAAGGCCTTCTTCGAACACACCCACCCTCATGAATCGCAAACACTGGATACTCTCGGCCCTTCTTCTCTTCACCCTTCTCGGCACCACCGGTGGGCTCGCGGCTTGGAAGCTCAAGGCCGCGGACGAAAACGCGGCTGCGTCGCAGAATCAGCCCGAACCGAGTGAGGCCGTCCGGATCGCGGTCGCCACCAAGCGGGAACACCGCAGCACGTCGACCTCCATCGGAACCGTCCTCGCTTTGCAGTCCGTTACTCTCCGCAACGAGTTGCCGGGGACGGTTCGGCAGGCGTCGCTTCAGCCCGGCGCCATCGTTGAACCGGGAGCGGTGCTGGTTGCGCTCGATGTGTCCGTTGAAGAGGCGGAACTCGCCGCCCTCAAGGCACAGGCAGTCCTTGCGGAGGCCAATCTCGCGCGTACGCAAAATCTCGTGCGCAACCAGGCCTCTCCGGTCGCCGAGGCCGACCGGGCCATCGCCGAGCGTGACGTGGCGCTCGCACAAATCGCGCGGACCCAAGCCGTGATCGCTCGCAAGACCATCCGCGCTCCCTTTCGCGCCCGGGTAGGTATCGCCGATTTGCACCCGGGACAATTCCTCGAAGCCGGCACCGTGCTCACCACGTTGCAAGGCGTCGCAGATGCCGCGCACGTCGATTTTGAAGTCACTCAACAGGTCGCGGCCGAACTGCGGCCCGGAGATCGCGTCGACCTGATCGTGCGCGCGGATGCCGCTCCCGTCGTGGCGGAGGTCGTCGCGGTGGACGCACGCATCAATCCCGCGACCCGCAACGCCACGGTGCGCGCGCGATTCAAGGACGGCGCGTTCGCGTCCGCACCCGGGGCTTCGGTGCGCGTCCGCGTTGGTCAAGGGCCCGCGCTCGAGGTCGTCGCGGTGCCGTCCAACGCGCTGAGACGCGGGCCTGCGGGCGATCATGTTTTCGTCATCCAAACCGATGAGGCGGGTCGTGATCGGGCGCATGTCCGTGCCGTGAGGAGCGGGATCATCAACGGTGATGAGGTGCTGATCCTGTCGGGCTTGGAGCCGGGCGAGCGCGTCGCCGCTTCCGGATCCTTCAAGCTCCGCGAGTCCGTGCTCGTCTCGATTGTCTCCGAGCCGGTTCTCGCCGCCAACACGCGCTGACGCGCCGCCAGATCATCGCCGATCAACTTTTTCATCATGCGCTCCGTCACCGACATTTTTATCAAACACCCGGTCCTCGCGGTGGTCGTCAACCTGGTCATCGTCCTCGTCGGCTGGCGGGCGGCAACGACGCTCCCGGTTCAACAGTATCCGCAAATCGAAAGTTCATCGGTTGTCATTACGACCGTGTACGTCGGCGCCGGCGCGGAGACGGTGCGCGGATTTCTCACGACGCCGATCGAGCGCGCCGTGTCCGCCATCAGCGGCGTCGATCACATCGAGTCAAACAGCCGCGCGGGTGTCAGCACCGTGACCGTGCGGTTGAAATTGAACCACGACAGCACGGCCGCTCTCGCCGAAGTGACCGCCCGGCTTCAGCAGGTGCAGTCCGAACTGCCGTCGGAAGCCGAACCTCCGATGGTCGAGATTCAGCGGACCGACCGACCTTACGGCACGTTCTATCTCAGTTTCAGTTCGACGGAACGCAGCACGCCCGCGCTGACGGATTGGCTTGCCCGCACGTTGCAGCCACAACTCTCGACGTTGCCCGGCGTGCAACGGGTGACGATCGAAGGCGGGCGTCAGATCGCCATGCGAGTGTGGATCGATCCGGACCGACTCGCCGCGCTCAACCTGTCACCGGGCGACGTGCACTCCGCGCTGCGCCGCAACAACTATCTGGCGGCGGTGGGCCAGACGAAGGGCGATCTCGTGCAGATCAACCTGCTCGCCAACACCGATCTCCGCACCGTCGATGAATTCGCCGAATTGATCGTCGCCGATCGTGGCGGAGCCATCGTCCGCCTGCGTGACGTCGCCCGGGTCGAGTTGGGCGCCGAGGAGGCGAGCATGATCGCAAAGTACAACCGGCAGGAAGGCGTGTACCTCGGCATCTGGCCGCTCGTGGGCTCGAACGAAATCGACGTCGCGAAAAACCTGCGCGCAGAGATGGACCGGATCACGCCCACGCTGCCGAAAGACGTCGAAATGCGGCTGGTGTGGGATGGCACGATGTTCATGCGTGACGCCCTGGCGGAGATCTCCAAGACGCTCGTCGAAACGATGCTGATCGTGGGACTGGCGGTGTTCGTTTTTGTCGGTTCCATCCGCACCGCACTGGTGCCGTTGGTGGCGATGCCGGTGTCGCTGATTGGCGCCGCGCTGGTCATGTACCTGTTGGGCTTCAGCCTGAATCTGCTGACGATTCTCGCGATCGTGCTGGCGGTGGGGCTGGTGGTGGACGACGCGATTGTCGTTGTGGAGAATGTCGAGCGACACATCCGCCTCGGCAAATCGCGGACCGATGCCGCCATCGCCGGAGCGCGCGAATTGCTCGGGCCCATCGTGGCGATGACGATCACGCTCGCGACCGTTTACACGCCGATCGCTTTTCAGGGAGGGCTGACCGGTTCGCTCTTCCGCGAGTTCGCGATCACGCTGGCCGCGGCGGTCGTCGTCTCGGGTTTTGTCGCCGTGACGTTGTCCCCGGTGATGAGCGCAAAATTTGTCCATCCGCAAGGGCAAGAAGGGCGGCTGACCAAACTCGTGAACCGCGGCTTCGAAGTCGTACGGAGACTGTATTCACATTCCTTGGACGTCGCGTTGCGCATACGCTGGTCGATTGCCGCCGCGTCGCTGCTCGTGATGGCCGCGGCGTGGCCGCTCTATACGCTGTCGCGCAAGGAACTCGCGCCCGTGGAGGACCAGAGTCACATCAGTCTTTTCCTCGAAGCGGCGCCGGACTCCACGCTCGCCGCGACGAATCAGGAAACGCTGAACGTCGTGAGTGCGATCAACGAGTTCCCGGAGGCCGAGTTTATGTGGTCCCTGACCGCGCCGTGGGGCGGATTCGGTGGCATGGTGACGAAGTATTGGAAAGACCGGGGTCGTTCGACGGAAGAGATGTATGGCGAAATTTTCGGAGCGGTTTCGCAGACGCCCGGGTTGCGCATTTTTCCGCGGTTGGATCCGCCGCTGCCGACGCCCGGCCAGTATGACGTTGAACTGGTCTTGAAGAGCGACGCACCGCCCGCGCAGATGCTGGAGATCACCCAGGCGGTGATCGAGGCGGCGCAGGCGAGCGGGAAATTTCTCTACGCGGACACCGACCTGAAGATTGATCTGCCGGAAGCGCGTGTGCTTTTGGATCGCGAGCGTGTCGCGGATATCGGGCTTGATCTCGCGGGGGTGGGGCAGGAGCTTGGCACCTTGCTCGGCGGCGCGCATGTCAACCGCTTCAACCACCATGATCGCAGCTACAAGGTGATCCCGCAGGTGGGCGACGCCGACCGGGCCTCGGTGGCTCCGCTGCTCGACCTGAAAATCAAGACTCCCGACGGCGGGATGGTTCCCGTTTCGACCTTTACGCACATCGAAATGAGCACGGCTCCCCGTTCGCTCAACCGGTTTCAACAACGTGATTCCGTTCGCATCTTTGGAGGGGTGCAGCCCAACGTGACCAAGGAAGAAGCGCTGCGCGTGGTGGAGGATGCGGCGCGCGCGGTGGGCGGATCGATCGTGGAACTCGACCACGCCGGGGAGTCGCGTCAGATCCGCCAGGAAGGAGGTACGCTGGCGGCGACGCTTGGACTGGCGGTGGTGTTGATCTACCTGGTGCTGGCGGCGCAGTTTCACAGCTTCCGCGATCCACTGATCGTGCTGTTCGGTTCCGTGCCCCTGGCGATCTCGGGCGCGCTGGTGTTCAGCTTTCTCGATCTCACCACCATCAACATTTATTCGCAGGTCGGGTTGATCACGCTGGTCGGCCTGATCGCGAAGAACGGCATCTTGATTGTCGAGTTCGCCAACACGCTGCAGGAACGCGGAGTCGCCAAGGCGGAGGCGCTGCGGGAAGCCGCGCTCACGCGATTGCGCCCGGTGCTGATGACCTCCGCGGCGACGGTGTTCGGTCACTTCCCGCTGGTACTGGTGACCGGACCAGGATCGGAGGCACGCAACAGCATCGGCACGGTGCTGGTGGCAGGCATGATTGTCGGGACGGTGTTCACGCTGTTCGTTGTGCCGGTCTTCTATTCGTTGATCGCCGCGCAACACGCGCCAGCCGTGGAGACGGAGGGTGTTGGAGAAACCGCCGGCACGTTCACTCCGGCCCAACCCACCGGAGAGTTCGCCTGAAGTCATTCAGATTCGAAGGCCTGAGGTGTACTCGTGCAAGCGGTCAGGTCTTCTTGATAGCGCTGTCGTTCCCGTACGACTTGCGCGCGTGGGCTTCCCTCCACCGTCGCTGGCGTAGCCGGGTTGTCTCACGGTGCTCAGCCAGGGATTTTCTGGGGCGTCCACGTCGTGGCCTCCAGAGAATTTCGGAGTTGGTGAAAAGATTACGGTTTTTAAATTCAACTGCTGCGTCCCGAATCAGAATGGCGCGAAGCGCCGCCGGAGCCTCGGAGTAACCGAACCACGGGTCATCGAGCACATACTCGGATGACTGCGTCCAGCGAGGAGATGGAATACCTGCATGACGGCACAAAAAGTCCACCTGTGCGGCCAGGAAGGCATCGGCAATTTCACCGCCCTCGAAACGAGTCTGCAGGCGGGGCGGGCGGTGGGATACGGCCGCGAGCAAACTTGCGCGTGTCGTGAGCCGGCGCAGCTCGTGAAACCAATCGCGAAGATTCAGCCCGAATTGCTCAAGCGTATCAGCGCGACCGGCCACCGCTCTGGCGGTTCGTGGGCGGAAGTGATGGCGACTGTTCATGGGGGGAAGTGAGTAGTTTTTCAAGGACCACAACGGTTGCGGCGGGCAGGACGATATCGGGAAAGTATTTATCAACGATGCTTTCGATCTCGCTGACATTTTTGATGGACATTTTTTTGAGAAGAAAGGCGATGTCCGCCTCGTCGCCCCCGTATCCCGGCAACGATCTCCGGCACGCCATGACCTTCATTGCCAGAAGGTATTTGGCCGTGGGCTTCGTGATGTTAATAGCCGGTGCATTTAGTCCCGGAGGAGCCCACACATCACGGGTTTCAACCATGCTGACGAATTGCTTCACGTCATCGTTGATCCAGTCATCGTGCCATCCGCGTTCTTGGGCGACCGTGGCCGCGAGTCGTCGCCCAACTTCCGGCGGCCGGATGATTGCATCCACGTCTTTAGTTGTCTGCCGGGCATCGTAAACGAGCATCATCAAGGCTCCGCCGTAGAGCGATACCTCCAAAATGACGTTTTCTTTCTGCGCCAGCTCGGAAAGACGTGTTAATCCCGCCAATATGTCTGCTTTCGTCAGGTTTTTTAGAGGCACAACTTGGAATATATCGTTACGGGGTGATCGATCAACCCCAATGACCTGAGTTCGTTTGGCTTTTTAAGCAATGGATAGGAGGCGCGGTCTTGAAGCCGCCAAAGGTTCACCAAGCAGCGGCTACAAGCGGGTAGATCGGGGAAACGAGGGGCAAACCATCGGCGCGTTTTTTTAGAGACCGGCACAAGACGACGCACGGTCCGACTCCGATCAGCTACTTCGCGCATGCCGCTCTGCCAGGGCTCGTATGTGAATAAGTTAATAAGTTTTTCCCGAAATCAGGGACTTACAGTGGAGTTATCTTGACCAAAGTGGGGGAAAGTGGGTTGAAATGGGGCACTGTGGGGGACTTGGCGGTCTCTCATCTTCAATGGCTCAACCCGGCACAGCTTTTTACACCGGCCTTTTCAGGCACACCCTCGACGACAAGAATCGGGTCACGATTCCGTCGGCGTGGCGCGTTGCGCACGGTGAAGGCGAGCAGTTCCTCGCGACGCCGCATCCGGATGGTTACATCGCCATTCTTCCTCCCGCCGAGGTCGCCAAACTGCGCGCCAAGATCGAGGCCATCGCTCTGTCCGATGGCTCGGGTCAGGACTTCGCCGCCCGCTTCTTCGCCCAGACACAGGCCCTCAGCTTCGACAAGCAGGGTCGCATCATGGTCAACGGCGACCTCCTTTCGCACGCCGGCATCGCCAAGGACGCCGTGCTCGTGGGTTCCCTTACCAAATTCAGCCTCTACAGCCCGGATCGTTGGACGAGGGTCGAGCAGCGGACCGCTGGGGAGAACTTCGGCGATCTGATGCGCCGGATCGGGATATAAGCCATGAGCCCATCCCGTCCTTTTCTTCCGATCCGCTCGCTGGAAATCCCGGCCCGACTCGGGCGCCGCCAGCGTCGCCGCGCGTCCGCTTTCTCCGTCGCGGACGTCCGCGTTCGCTTCGAGCGGCGCAATCTCGCCGTCGCCCGTGCCGCCCGTCCCGTCTGGCTGCGCGGCCCGCTTTTTCAATCCGTCTCTTCCCATCCGGCGTTCGACGCCGCTCAGCGGGCAGCCTGAAGCCGCCCTTGTTCTCATGACCCCCGGCCATCAACCCGTACTCCTTCGCGAAACGCTCGAGCTGCTTGCTCCGCGCACCGGTGGACGTTACCTCGACGCCACCTTTGGCGGAGGCGGACACACCCGTGCGATTCTCGAAGCCGCCCCGGGTGTCAACGTGGTCGCCTTGGACCGGGATCCCGCCGCGCAACCTCGCGCCGAGATTATCCGGCTGGAATTCGAGGGCCGTTTTGCGCTCATTGACACCGACTTTGCCCATCTCGGTGAACTTCCCGTGGATCGGTTCGACGGCATCCTTTTCGACTTCGGCGTGTCGTCTTTCCAACTCGACGACACGGAACGCGGTTTCTCGTTTCGCAACGACGCCCCGGCCGACATGCGCATGGATCCGCGATTTGGCGTGCCTGCCTCCGTCTGGTTGGAAACCGCCACCGAGGAGATGCTCGTGCGTGCGATCCGCGACTACGGCGAGGAGAAGAACTGGCGCCACGTTGTGCGCGCCATCGTTGCCGCCCGCGGCTCCGGTACGCTCGCCCGCACCGCTTCGCTTGCGTTGCTCATCGCCGAGGCCATCCCGCCGCGCGACCGTTTCACCTCGAAGATCCACCCGGCCACGCGTGCCTTCCAAGGGATTCGCATCGCGGTGAACGACGAACTCGGCGCCATCGAGCGCGCCTTGCCCGCCGCCTTCGAGCGCCTCGCCCCGGGCGGCGTTCTGTGCGCGATCAGCTTCCATTCGCTCGAGGATCGTATCGTCAAACAACTTTTCCGTCGCCTCGCCGGCCTGCCCGAAGGTGAGGACGACCACCGTCCCCAGGACTTGCGCGTGAAGCACGCCGAGCTTCTGACCCGCGGCCCGATCACGCCTTCCCCCGAAGAGATCGAAGCCAATCCCCGCAGCCGCTCCTCCAAGCTGCGCGCCGTTCGTAAACTATAAACTCGACGCCAACAACGCCCACAAATCACCCGCGCCCGACGCGCCTCCCCGCCATGAATACAAAAACCACCCATGCCTTCGTGAACCAGCTTCTCGTCTACACGCTGGTCATGATCTCCTTCAGCGGATCCATTGGCCTGGGCACGGTGTGGCTGCGTCACCAGATTTCCATTACGGCCAACAGCACCCGTCTGCTTGAACAGCGCATCGTCGAGACCGAGCGCCGCCTGTCCGAACTCAACACCCAGGTCACCGCAGAGCAGTCGATCGACGTGCTCGCCCGCCGTAACAGCGAATGGAACCTCGGTCTTGTTCTGCCCAAGGAACCCCAGGTCGTGCGTGTGAGCGATTCACCCGAGCGCCGTCTTGCCTCCCGCAACAACGCCGAGGTCTTCGCCGTCGAAACTCCGGCCGCTCTCACGGTCGCGCCGGTTCGCTTCCAACTCGTCAACAATTACCGCTGATCTCCGCGTCGCGTAACCGAACCCCATGTCGAAAGGCTTCGCATCCAATTACCGTATCGTCCTTCTCGGAGCAGGCATCCTCGCCAGCTTCGGTTGCATCGGCTTGCGGTTGCTGGATCTTCACGTCTTCGAGCGCGATCGTCTGATCAGCTACGTGGACCGGGCGCGCCGTCAGATCACCGTTCAGACGGCGAAACGCGGCGACATCCTGGACGCCCGGGGCGATCGCCTCGCCACCTCCCGTTCGTTGATCGTGCTCGGCGTCGATCCACAGTCACTCGTCAAAGCCGACGAAGCCAAGTGGCCCGAGCTCGCCCGATTGATTGGGATGCCGCTCAATGAGCTCACCCGCATTTTCACCACCAAGACCCGACCGCTTCCCGAGCGCGCCACTGTTTCCGAAACGGAAGCCGTCGACGCGGCCGACGCAGCAGAGCCCGGTCCGTCCGGCGAGCGACTGATCCGCTGGGCCAAACTCAGCGAGACCGTGGAGGAATCCACCTACGAACAGATCAATAAACTCGGCATCAAGGGGGTCTACGGCAACCGCACCTACACGCGCGCCTATCCGCACAATCAGCTCGCCGCCCACCTGATCGGCTTCGTTAACAAGGCCGGCGAACCCGCCGCCGGTATCGAGGCTTTCGCCGATTTTTATCTGCGCGGCCAGGATGGCTGGCGCGAGTCAGAGAAAGACGGTCTGCGCCGCGAACTCGCCCAATTCCGCAACCGTGAGGTCAACGCGACCGCCGGATACAGCGTGCGCCTTTCCATCGACGCGGCGATCCAGCACATCGTCGAGCAGGAGATCGAGGAGATCGTCAAGAACTTCAACCCCGCCAAAGTCTCCGTCATCGTGAGCGATCCGCACAGCGGATTCATTCTGGCGCTGGGCAACTATCCGACTTTCAACCTCAACGAATACAACGAACTCTCGAAGGAAGAGATGGGGATGATGCGCAACGTCGCCATCACCGACGTTCTCGATCCGGGCTCCACCTTCAAAATCGTCGCCGCCTCCGCCGCCCTCAACGAAGAGCTGGTCACCCCTGCAACGCGTTTCGATTGCTCGATCGATTCGATCGAATATCGAGGCAAGCCGCGCCGCTTCATGCGCGACGACCACGCCTTCGATCATCCGCTGACCGTCTCGGAAATCATCAGTCATTCCAGCAACGTCGGCGCGGCCCGGTTGGGCATGCTCATCGGCGAGGGGAAACTCTACGATTACGCCCGCGCATTCGGCTTCGGTGAGAAGAGCGGTTTTCCGTTCGGCGGCGAAGTCTCCGGCTTCCTGAACCCGGTGGACAAGTGGAGCGGTGTCGACATCACGCGCATCCCCGCCGGCTACAGCATTTCGGCCACGCCGATGCAGATCCACTACGCCATGGCGACCATCGCCAGCGGCGGGATGCTCATGCGTCCGCAGATCATCCGTCAGGTCACGGACAGCTCCGGCGAAGTCGTTTATGATTTCACCGGCACGATCCGTCGCCAGGTGCTCTCGCCCAAGGTCGCCGGGCAGATGGCCCGCATGCTTGAGAAGGTCGTGTCCAGCGAGGGTACCGCGGGCAAGATCGCCATTCCCCATTTCCAACTCGCGGGCAAAACCGGCACCGCCCAGAAGCTCATCAACGGACGCTACTCCGAGCGCAATCACGTCGGTTCCTTCGTCGGCTTCTTTCCCGCCAGCCGTCCCCGCGTCGTCGTGACCGTGATTGTCGACGATGCCAAAGTTCCCAACGGACGCATCGCCTACGGTTCCACCGTTGCGGCGCCGAGCTTTAAGAAGATTGCGGAGCAGCTTATCCAATACCTCGACATCAAACCGGTCATCGAACCGGGTCGCAATCTGCTGGTCATGGAAGGAGGCCGTCGATGATCGGCTATCTCACGCAGAACCACGCTCTCATTCACGCATTTCAGCAACCACGCGCCGCGGCGTCCGTCCGTCGCTCCGCCGATCCCGTCAGCAACCGCGTCTTTAAAATGGCACCCAAACTCTCCGATTATCTCAGTGAGAACGAGGCGATCGCCGTCAAAGGCACGCTCGACCGTCCGATCTCCGGGCTCGTGATGGACAGTCGTCGTGTCGTGCCCGGCACATTGTTCTTCGCGCTTCCCGGTCTGCGCGCCGACGGCGCCACGTTTATCGACGAGGCGATCAACCGCGGCGCGGTCGCGGTGGTCACCCAAAAGATCCCCACGCCCGCACCCGCCAAGGTCACCTTCATCCAGGTCGCCGACGCGCGCGCCACGCTCGCGAAAGTCTCCCGGCGTTTCTACAAAGCCCCCGACCGCGACCTCCAGGTGATCGGTGTCACCGGCACCAATGGGAAAACCACGGTCACCCACCTGATCAAGCACCTGTTGAGCGACGGGCAGCGCGTCGGTCTGATCGGCACGATCAACTACGACCTCGGCGCCCGCACCGTGCCGTCCTACAAGACCACCCCCGAGTCGCTGGACATCTTCGGCATGCTCGCGCAGATGCGCGACGCCGGTTGCAAACAGGCCGTCATGGAAGTCAGTTCCCACGGCATCGATCAGCAGCGTGTGCTCGGGCTGGAATTCGGCGCCGCCGTATTCACCAATCTCACGCGCGATCACCTCGATTACCACCAATCGATGGAGTCCTACTTCGAGGTGAAGACCCGCCTCTTCACCGGCCACACCGGTGCCGAGCCGAAGGTGTCCATCATCAACGTGGATGATCCGCTCGGTGCACAACTTGTGGATAAGATCCACGCCGCCGTGCCCGACGCCCGCGTCGTCAGCTATGGCGAGAGGGGCACCGCCCAGGTTCGCGCCGAAAACGTGGTTCTTGGTTTCAAGAACACCACGTTCAAACTCGTCTGGCCCGAAGGCGAGATGCAGGTCGAATCACCGCTCATCGGTCGCTACAACGTGAGCAATCTTCTCGCCGCGATCGCGACGGCATGGGGCGTGGGCCGTGATCCGCGCGCGATCATCGGTCGCATGCGCGACTTCGCCGGCGTGCCCGGTCGCATGGAGCGCATCGAGGAAGGCCAGGCGTTCAACGTCCTTGTCGACTACGCCCACACCGACGATGCGTTGAGCAACGCGCTCGGCATGCTCCGCGCGATCACCCCCGGCCGCCTGCTCGTCGTTTTTGGCTGCGGCGGAAACCGCGACCGCGCCAAGCGTCCGATGATGGTCAAGGCCGTGCAGGACTACGCCGACTTCGCCTTCGCCACCGCCGACAATCCGCGCAACGAGCCGCTCACGCAGATTTTCAGCGACATGCAGGCCGGCGTGACCGCGCCGCTCAAAATCACCTGGATCGAGGATCGCCGTCGCGCGATCAGCCTCGCGCTCGACATCGCCAAACCCGGCGACTGTCTGCTCATCGCCGGCAAGGGCCACGAGACGTATCAGGAATTTGCGGACACCGTCAGCCCGTTCGACGACCGTCAGGTCGTGCGGGAACTGATCGAGATCAAACAAATCAACCAACACGCGTGATCCGCCGTGCCGCTTTTCCCGCCAGAAAACCTCGCCGCTTGGACCTCCGGTAAATGGACGTCGAATCCCGTGTCGCCGCTCACCGGCTTCACCACGGACACGCGTCAGCTGCGCAAGGGGCAGGTCTTTGTCGCGCTTCGTACCGACAAGCGTGACGGGCATGATTTTCTGGCCACTGCGCTGTCCGCCGGCGCGAGCGCGGCGCTTGTTGCCCGGGCCGATCCCGCGGTCGCGTTGCCGCAGCTCGTCGTGGCCGATCCACTTGTCGCTTTCCAGACGATCGCCCGTGAACACCGCCGCGGTTTCCGCAGGCCGGTGATCGGCATCTCCGGCAGCGCGGGCAAGACTTCGACCAAAAACCTGCTTGCGCTCCTGCTTGGCGGCGAGGAGGGCGGGGTGCTGGCGACCGAGGGGAATCTCAACAACCACCTCGGCGTTCCGCTCACGCTTACGCGCCTCGACCCGGCGAAACACCACTTTGCGGTGATCGAAGCCGGCATCAGTGCCCCCGGCGAAATGGAGACGCTTGCCGGCATGATCGAGCCCGACTTCGCGATCATCACGCTGGTCGCCCCCGCGCATTTGCAGGAACTGGGCGGCATCGAAGGCGTCGCCCGCGCCAAGGCCGTGTTGCCCGCGTCCGTGCACACCGGCGGGACCGCGTTGTTTCCCCAGTCATGCATGGCGTTCGAAGCCTTCCGGAAGTTGAAGGTCAGCACCTGGCGGCTTGGCCGCGCCGACCTGCCGCCGGCCAATACATTCTTCACCCTCCTTCAATGCGCTGATGAGACCCTCATCGCGATGCGGGATTCGGTTTCCGGAAAGGCCCTCAATTTTGCGCTGAATCGTGTTTCCGACGGAATGGCGCAAAACGCCGCGCTCGCGATTCGCGCCGCGCTCCTTCTTGGCATGCGCGCCGAAACGATCCGCGAACGCCTGGCACATTGGCGGCCCGCCGCGTTGCGCGGAGAGCTTCGCAAGGAGGACGGACGCCTCTTTTATATCGATTGCTACAACGCGAATCCCGTCGCGATGGGAGACGCGCTCGACGCGTTCTATGCGGTCGCTCCGGACAACGAACCGCGTCTGTTGGTGATCGGCTGCATGGGTGAACTCGGCACCGAATCGGCGATGTACCATCGCGCGCTCGGTCGTTCAATCCACCTGCGTCTTCAGGACCACCTTGTGGTCATCGGCGACGATGCCGAGTCCGTACGCCAAGGTGTTATTGAAAACGGGGTCCCCCGCCTGCAAGTGGAGGTCGTCGACTCACTCGACCCGGTGCGGGCCCGGCTGGCGAAATTCAAGGGCGCGGTGTTCATTAAGGGCAGCCGTCGCTATCAACTCGAAACACTTTTGACCGGCGAAACTGCGCCGGCGGCGCATTGAGACGATGACCTTCGCGCAACAACATTCATATCCCAGAGGGGCGTATTACGGCGACCGTTGCTCCACTTCAATCCGGTCATGCTGAGTTACCTTTCCAATTACGAAGAATTCTGGGGGCCGCTGCGCGTGTTGCGGTTCATCACCCTGCGCACCCTTTTCGCCGCCGGCACGGCCGCCTTGATCGGGTTTGTCATCGGCCCGTGGCTGATCACCCGTCTGCGCGCGCTTAAGTTCGGCCAGCATTATGACGATGATCGCACGGGCGACCTCGCTCATAAGTTCGACAAGAAAAACACTCCGACGATGGGTGGTCTGCTCATTTTTCTATCGGTGTTTTTCAGCACCGTGCTGTGGGCCCAGCCGAACATCTGGATTATCGTGGCGCTCTTCGTTTACACGGCGTTGACCGCGGTGGGGCTTCGTGACGACTACCTGAAGGTGGTGAAGAAGAACCGCGACGGCATCTCGTCGCGCGAAAAGATGTTTTGGCAGACGCTGATCACCATTCTGGCGCTCGCCGCGCTCGTCTGGCACCCGATGAGTTCGGAGAAAATTCGCGAGCTTTGGGTGCCATTCCTCAAATATCCGGTGCTTACCGCCATGCCGGTCGCGGCGCTCTTCGTGCTCGTGTTTTTCTGGGTGGTTGGCTTCAGCAACGCCATCAACCTTACCGACGGGCTCGATGGACTCGCCATCGGCTGCACCATCACGGTCGCCTTGGTTTACGGCATCATGGCCTACGCCGCCGGCAACGTGAAGATCGCCGAATACCTGTTGATCAGTCACGTCCCCGGGACGGGCGAACTCACGATTATCTGCGGCGCGCTGGTGGGGGCGGGCATGGCATTTCTTTGGTACAATAGTTATCCGGCTGAACTCTTCATGGGTGACACCGGGTCGCTCGCCTTGGGCGGTCTGATCGGCATGGTCGCCTTCATGGTGCAGCAGCCGCTCACGCTGATCATCGTTGGAGGGGTATTCGTCGTCGAGGCGCTCTCCGTCATCATCCAAGTCGGGTTTTTCAAATACACGCGGCGCCGGTATGGCGAAGGCCGCCGGTTCTTCCGGATGGCTCCGATCCACCATCATTTCCAAAAAGCCGGCTGGCCCGAGACAAAGGTCGTTCTTCGTTTTTGGATCATCTCGCTCATGTGCGCTCTCGCCGGACTCGGTACGCTGAAACTCCGCTGAACCCTTAATCCCACCTCACATTCGGAACTCCGCCAATGGCCCTCGTCATCCCCGATTTCGTCAAGCCGCTGCTCGCGCATCCCGTCGCCATTTTCGGCGGGGGCGTGAGCGGGCGCGGGGTACGGATGCTGATCGGCAGTCTCGGAGGCCAGGGAGTCATCTTCGACCGTCAAGGCGTGGACGGGGCGATCACGGAGTTCCGCGGCGCGGCGGCGAGCACCCATCATCTCGTTGTCTATTCCCCGGGATTTCCGCCGACGCATCCCTGGATCGCCGAGGCGCGGGCCGCGGGCGCGGTGTGTTTGTCCGAACTGGATTTCGCCTCACTCTTCTGGCGCGGTTCGCTGATCGCCATCACCGGAACGAATGGGAAAACAACGCTCACCGAATTCCTCACCCATGCGCTGCGTTCGATTGGTCGTGATGCGTGCGCGACGGGAAACATCGGCTTCTCGTTTTCCCGACTGGTTCTCGAACGCGACGGTGGCGCGCCGGATTCCATTGCGGTGTGCGAAGTCAGTTCGTTCCAAGCGGAAACGCTAAGGTACTTCCGGGCCGATGCCGCGCTGTGGACGAATTTCGCGGAGGATCACCTCGAACGACATGGTACGATGGAAGAGTATTTCCAGTCCAAGTGGCGGCTGTTCGAGCGCACGGTGGGCGGCCATGTCTTCGCCGGCGCGAGTGTGCAGCGCTATGCGGAGAAGTTTGGCCAGACGCTTCCCGCCGAGGCGCAAGTCGCCACCGAGGACCAGCCCGGCGACGTGCTGTTGCGCGGCACGGTTTTCGCGCACTATCCGCAGCAGGAGAACTTCATCCTGGCGGCCGCATGGTGGCGCAGCCACGGCCTGCGCGAGGCCGCGCTCTATGCCGCCGCGCAGTCCTTCAGTCTCGGCGAGCATCGCCTTGCCCGGGTCGCGGTGAAGAATGGCGTTACCTGGTGGAACGATTCGAAGGCGACCAATTTTCACGCAGTCGAAGCGGCGGTGGCGGGTTTTGCCGCGCCGGTCATTCTGATCGCCGGAGGCAAGTCGAAGGGAGGGGACGCGGGCGCGTTTGTGTCCCGGCTCGTTCCGCATGTGAAACACGCCTTCCTGATCGGCGAGACACGCAACGTACTTGCCATGTTCGCGGGAGCGAGCGGCCTGTCGCACACGGTCTGCGTAAATTTAAGCGAGGCCGTGCGTCTGGCCGCCACGATCGCCGTCGCCGGTGATAACATTCTGCTGAGTCCGGGGTTCTCCAGTTTTGATCAGTTTCAAAGCTACGAGGACCGCGGCCGGCAGTTCGTTGCGCTCGTGAATAGTGTGGGCGCAGCCGTTGTCTGAGCTTTATCTTTCCCTCAACTTTTCAAACAAACTCACCACCTATGAAACTCGTCAAAATATTCGGCATTGTCATGGCCTTCCATGGCGTCGCCTTCCTGTTTATTTTCGCCATTCCCGGCTGCCGCTCGACCTCCAAGAAACCCGCCCCGACCGCGACCGCGCCTGCGGCCGACACCGGATCTCCGCTGATCGCCACCGAAACCGGGGCGCCATCAATGTATCCAGAATCCTCCTCCGCCGTGCGCTTCAGCCCGACGCGTCCCGGCACGCCGGCCGCCGCCGAGGTGACCGCGCAGGCCGTGCCCGCTCCCGTTAGCTACACCGTCGTCAAGGGCGACAGCCTCTGGTCTATCGCCAGGAAGAACAACGTCACCGTGAAGGAGATTGCCGCGGTCAACAAGATCCGCGTCGACGCCCCATTGAAACTCGGCCAACGCCTCGTCATCCCCGGCAAGGCACCCGCGCCTGTGGCTCCTTCGACTTCGATCACATCGGTTGCCCTCGGCACGCCCGCCGCGCCTAGCACCAAGACCATCATCCATATCGTGAAGTCAGGCGAAACCTTGGGAGGCATCGCCAAAAAATATCAGGTGAAGATCGGCGAGATCGCCACGGCCAACAACATTGCCGACCCCACCAAGATCCGCGTCGGCCAATCGCTCAAGATCCCCGGCTGGCAGGTGCCCGCCTCGAAACCGGCCACGGCAACCGTCCGTCCGGCCCCGGCCGTTCCGACACCCGCGCCTGCGCCCGCGCTTGCAAAGCCCGCGCCGGCTCCGCTCGCACCGGTGTTTACCTCGCCGGTTGAGCCCGCGCCCGCCCCGATTTTCGAAAACGAGTCCCCCTTCGTCACCCCGCCCCCCGAGTCGGAGGCCCCGGTCATTTCCGTCGAGGAGTCCGGCGCCCCCAAGTTCGAATAAATCCTCCTGCGTGATCCGAAACCGTACGCCGGCATCCGTAACCACGGGTGCCGGCGTGCGGGGTCTTGAGGCGCGTCTTCATCCCACATCGCACTTTTACGGAACCCGCCCTGATGGTCCACGACGTCCCCGCGCCCGATTTCCATCGCGGTCGCTTCTCGTTTAACCCGGCCGCAGTCATCGTCGTCTGTGCCATCGGTCTGGTCTTTCTCGGGCTCACGATTCTTTTCAGTGCAACCGTCTCATTCAAGGGCGGCCCGTACTCCTACCTCAACAAGCAGCTGATTGGAGTGGCGATGGCCGGCGTGGCGGCATTCGCCGTCAGCCGTTTCGATCTCGAATACGCCCGCCGTCATGTGTGGCTCGTCGCCGGAATCACCGTGCTGGCGCTGGTCCTGGTGCTGATTCCCGGAGTCGGCGTCGAAGTGAAGGGCAGTCGTCGCTGGCTCGGACTCGGTCCGCTGCGTTTTCAGGTGTCGGAGATCACCAAGATAGCGATGGTCTTCTGTCTGGCCCACTATCTGGCGATCAACCAGACGCGCATCGGCGAATTCAAGCGGGGTTATCTCATGCCGCTTGGGATCATCGGCGGCTTTGCCGGCCTGATCGTGCTGGAACCTGATTTCGGAACGGCCGCGTTGGTGATGGCGGTAGGCGTGATCCTGTTGTTTCTGGCCGGCGCGAAATGGCGCTACGTCCTGCCGACGGTCGCGGTGGTGGCGTCGGGTTTCGCCGTGATGGTGATCAACAATCCCAATCGATTGAAGCGCTTCCTCGCGTATTTGGATGTGGAGGGCAACAAGTCCGCCGGCACCTATCAGCTTTGGCAATCGTTGCTGGCTTTTGCGGTCGGCGGCACCGATGGCGTCGGCCTGGGGCAGGGGAGACAGCAGCTCAATTTTCTGCCCGAGGCGCACACGGATTTCATTTTTGCGGTGATCGGCGAGGAGCTCGGACTTCCCTTCACGCTCGGCGTGGTGGGGATCTTCACGATCATCTTCATCGCGGGTTTCGTGCACCTGCGGCGGGCGCCGAATCTGTTTCAATACCTGCTGGTGACCGGTACCGTCCTCATGATTTGCCTTCAGGCAATCATCAACCTCGGCGTCGTCACCGGTCGGTTGCCCACGAAGGGCATGTCGCTGCCGTTCATCAGCGCCGGTCTCTCGAATCTCCTGCTCATGGGCATCTTGATCGGCATCATTCTCAACACGCAGCGCACGTGGTCGCGTACCGGCCTGAGTAGCGGACGCAGGTCAATGGAGGAGTTGTCGTGAGCGAATTTCTCATCTCCTGCGGTGGAACCGGCGGACATCTCTCGCCCGGCATTGCGCTGGCCGAGGGCCTCGCCGAACGCGGACACACCGCCACGCTGCTCATCAGCCAAAAACGTGTGGATGCGCGGCTCATCGAAAAATACCCGCACCTGCGTTTCGTTCCAATTCCCGGCGCGCCGTTCACGTTCAAGCCGGCCGGTTTGGTGCGCTTTGTCGTTTCGCAGACAAAGGGTTTTTTTGTCAGTTTGAAACTGGTCCGCTCGGTGCGGCCCGCGGGAATCGTCGGCTTCGGCGGCTTTACCACGGCGGCGATCATCGTGGCGGGCAAACTGCGCGGCGTGCCCGTCGCATTGCACGAGGCCAATCGCGTGCCCGGGCGCGCGATCCGTTCGTTGAGCCGTTTTGCCGGTCGCGTTTATCTTCCTCCCGGCGTCGATCTGACCGGTGTGCGCACGGGTGTCGTTCGCAATGTCGGCCTGCCGGTGCGGCGTGAAATCGCCCGCCTTCCGCGCGAAGAGGCATGCCGCCGGCTCGGTCTGGATCCTTCCAAAAAAGTGCTGGCGATCTTCGGTGGAAGCCAGGGGGCGACCGTGCTCAACGAGTGGGCTCGTCGCGAATTTCCCCAATTGGCCGCCGACGGCGTTCAGCTTTATTGCGTGACCGGCCTCGGCAAGGGCGCGGCGGATGTGGAGACGCTTAAGTCGGCCGGACCCTCGCCGGTCACCGCGATCTTTGTACCGTTTTCCGATCAGGTCGCCGCGTTGCTCTCCGCCGCCGATCTGGTGGTGGCGCGCGCGGGTGCCGGTTCGATCGCCGAGTTTATCCGCTGCGAAACGCCGTCGGTCGTCATTCCTTATCCGCACGCCGCCGACGATCACCAGCGGGCGAACGCGCACTGGTTTCAAGAGCACGGCGGCGCGGTCGTCATTGATCAGACGAAGATCGATTCCGAACTCACCCGCGAAGTGCGCGCGCTTCTCGCCGACGAAAAGCGTCTGGCCGGGATCCGCGCGAATTTGCGTCGCCTCGGTCAGGCGTCACCGCTCTTGGCGATTCTCGACGACCTGGAAACATTCAGCCTGAAGGGAGCGACCACCGCATGAGCGCGCCCCTGCCTTCCTTGTTCGGTCATGAGGTGACCACCGTGCATTGCGCGGGCGTTGGCGGCATGGGTTTGGGGCCGCTGGCGATTTATCTTTCGAGGACCGGCTTTCGTGTGAGCGGAGAGGATGACGGGCTGACCGCCGCGATGCGCGTTCAACTTGAGCGTGCAGGCGTGGCCGTCACGGGCCCGGGGGAAATCCCCGACGGTTGTCAGCTCGTCGCGTGCTCCTCGGCGATTGTCCCGACTCATCCCGCGGTGCTTGCGGCCAAGGCGCGTGATCTGCCGATCGTGCGGCGTGGCGAGTTGCTGGCCGAGGTGACCCGAGAGAAGCGACTGGTTGCGGTTTGCGGCTCGCATGGGAAGACCACGACGACCGCCATGTTGATCTCGGCGTTGCGCGCGGCGGGTTTTCCCGCCGGACATGTGTTGGGTGGATTGTTTGCCGATGACGCGATCGCGCCCGCCCGTGCGGGGGCCAACGAGTGGGTGGTCGCCGAGATTGACGAAAGCGACGGCACGATCGGGCGGTTTTCGCCCGAGATCACGGTGGTGGTGAACCTGGATTGGGATCACCCTGATTACTACCGCACCGCGGACGAGTTGGAGTCGGCGTTTCGCGCGCTTTTCCAACGGACGAAACGTGCGGTGCTGGTGAACGCAGGATGCGATTTTTCGAGGCGCGCAAGTAGCGCAGTCTTCCAGCCTGCTCTTGGGCATGGGATGCAGGATGGACGCCCGCGCTACCTTACGTTCGGGCCGGGCGGCGACTATTCCGGCGAGATCGTTGGTGCATCCGGTGGACGTATCGAACTCGGGCTGGGCGGACATTTCTCTTTTCCATCCGCAACGGTGCGAGCGTTGGGCGATTTCAATGCGCAGAACGCGATCGCCGCGCTGGCGGCGGCCCAGGTGATCGGCGTCGAGGGGCTTTCCGGCCAGGCGCTGGCCGACTTCCCGGGTGTGCGGCGCCGTCAGGCTGTGTTGCATGCCACGAATAACCTCACGGTTATCGAGGATTACGCGCATCATCCGTCGGAGATTCGCGCGTTGCTCGGCAGTCTGCGTGCGCAAACCGACGGACGACTTGTAGTGGTTTTTCAACCACATCGCTTCAGCCGGACCGCTCAGTTCAAGGCGGATTTCGCCGCGGCCCTCGCAACGGGAGATGCGGTTTACCTGCTCGATGTGTATGGTGCGGGAGAATCTCCGGTCGCCGGAGGAACGACCGCCGATCTGGCGGCCGAATTGCACCGCATCGCTCCGTCGCTGCCGGTGGTCTATCATCCGGGAGACAATGCCGGGTTGCTGGCGGCGCTCGTTGGTGGCTGCAAGCCGGGGGACTTTGTGGCGTTTGTCGGCGCGGGTGACATCGACCTGATGGCGCGCGCCTGGCTGGACTCCGTTGTCACCGTTCGTTGGGAGAACCTCGCCGAAGCGTTGCAGGCGATGGTGTCGACGGGGACGCGAGTGAAACGCGAGGAGTCGCTCGCACGCAAAACCACGATGGGGCTCGGTGGTTGCGCCCGCCTCTATGCCGAGCCGGCGGACGTCGCCGATTTGCAGGCGCTCGTGAAGACCGCGAAGGCACGCGGTGTGCCGGTCATGCTGCTTGGCCGCGGGTCGAATCTGGTCGTGCCCGACGAAGGCGTGGACGGGCTCGTCATCAGTCTGCGGCAGCCGTCATGGGAAACATTTGAACCGCGCTCCGATGGCCGCGTCTGGGTGGGGGCGGGACTGAGAATGAAGAATCTTTGCGGCAAGGCGGCCAAGGCCGGGTTGGTGGGGTTTGAATTTTTGGAAGGCATTCCCGGCAACGTCGGCGGCGCGTTGCGCATGAACGCGGGCGCGATGGGCGGCTGGATGTTCGACGTGGTCGAGGAGGTCGCCGTGATGACGTACGACGGTGAAGTGCGCACCTTGAAGAAAGCCGAGATGCACGTGGATTACCGGCATTGCGCGGAGTTGCACGATGCGATCGCGCTCGGGGCGTTGCTCAAACCCGCCTCGCAATCCGAGGCCGCAACCATCGCCCGGCAGATTGAAACATACCGGGAGAAGCGCCAAAAGTCGCAGCCACGCGAGCCGAGTGCGGGTTGCATTTTCAAAAACCCGGAGGGCGATTCCGCCGGCCGCCTGATCGATGTGAGCGGACTCAAAGGCGAGCGGGTGGGGGATGCGGAGGTATCGGCGGTCCACGCCAATTTTATCGTCAATCGCGGCAACGCCACGGCGGCCGATGTCATCGAATTGGTGCGACGCGTACGCGCCCGCGTCGAGCAGGCACAAGGAGTGAGCCTGGAGCCGGAGGTGCTGCTTTACGGCAAGCAATGGAAGGACGTCTTATGAAAATTTCCACCCCCGTCATCGCGGTTCTCTGCGGCGGCACCTCGTCCGAGCGCGAGGTCTCGCTCGGTTCGGGCGCGGCCTCGGCGCTTGCGCTGGCGCGCAGTTTTCCGACCCGGTTGTTCTCCGTCGATTCCGACGCCTTGCCGGCGGGCCTCGACCCGTCGCGACACGTGGTTTTCTCCACGTTGCACGGCACGTTTGGCGAGGACGGCGGCATGCAACGGCTGCTGGACGAAGCGGGGGTGGTTTACGCCGGATGTGACGCGGCCTCCAGCGCGTTGACGATGGACAAAGCCGCCACCAAGGCCGCCGCCGCGGCTCGCGGGATTACCGTGGCAAAGGGACTGACGTTCTCCGCGGCACAAAAACCCGATGTCGAGGCGGTCGTTGCGGAGTTGGGGAATCAGGTGGTCATCAAACCCAACGACCAAGGCAGCAGCGTTGGCCTGACGGTGGCGACCGACCGCAGGATGATTGCACAAGCGCTCGCCGCCATCACCGCGGGCAACTGGCTCATTGAGCAACGCCTCGTCGGGCGTGAGTTGTCGGTCGGCGTGCTGGGCGGCAAGGCGATGGGAGTGGTCGAAATCCGGCCCAAGTCGGGCGTCTATGATTTCGCGAGCAAGTACACCAAGGGGGCGACCGAGTATTTCGCGCCTGCGCCTATCGATGAGTCCCTGACGACGACCGTCCGGAGGGCGGCCGAAACCGCCTTCGCCGCCTGCGGTTGCCGCGACTACGCCCGCGTGGATTTCATCCTCTGTGAGCAAACTGTGGACAACCCGCTTTATTTACTCGAAATCAACACGCTACCCGGCATGAAAGAGACCAGTCTTTTGCCTATGAGCGCACGCTGCGCCGGGTTGGATTTTACCGCCTTGGTACGGGAACTGGTGAGTCCGGCTGTGCAGCGTTTTTCGGGCAGTCCACACAAGTATCGATGAGTCAGAGTCGTCCCAATCCTCCCACCACCCGCACCTGGCGCGATATTCCGCAGCCGGTTGCGCCGCGCATGCGCACATTGGGTCGCGAGGGCAAGAAGCGTCTGGCGATGGCCATCGGCAACATCGTGGGACTCGTGCTTGTTCTGGGCGGGTTCGGCTGGGGAATTTTCGAGGTCATTGTTTTATGGGAAACCAACCCGACGCGGATCACCGCGCCGACCAAAGGCGTGCCGGTTCGCGACTTCGCGGTGCGCACCGACGGGGTGCTGGACAAGGAGTGGGTCGCACGGACCCTTCTTCTGCCGAAGGACACAGGCCTCATGGAACTCGACCTCGTCGATCTCAAGCGACGCCTTGAGGAAAGCGGCCAGGTGAGCAAGGCGGTCATTGAGCGTCGTTTCCCGGATGTTCTCGTGGTGACGCTTCAGGAGCGCACTCCGGTCGCGCGTGTCATGGCCCGTATCGGCAATGCGGCACCGGTGTCCTTCATGATCGCCCGCGACGGGATGGTGTATTCGGGATTTGGTTACGATAAAGGAATGTCCGAGGAATTGCCGTTCATTGACGGGGTGAAGCTGGTTCGCGAGGGCTCCGGCTTTGCCCGCATCTCCGGCATGGAAGCGGTGGCCGATCTCCTCGGCACCGCCCAGGCGTCCGCCCCGGCGCTTTATCGTTCGTTCAAGGTCGTTTCGCTCGCGCGGTTCGCGCTCGACCGCACCCTCACGGTGAAATCGACGGAGGTCGAGGTGATCACGTTCGGCTCGTCGGAGGACAGTTTTTACCGGCAGCTCGCCCGCCTCGATTACATCCTGGAGGAGACGCGCCAGCAGAATATCGCCGGACAAATCAAATCGGTGAACCTCGCCATCGGCGACAAACAGGTGCCGATCTCATTTGAAACCACGCTTAACGATCGGACCGCGCCCGCCGCATCCGCTCTCAGGTCCGCCTCGCCTTCGGGCCCCGGGCCTTTCGCCCTGCCTCCCCGCAACACTTCTCCTTCGCAACGTGATTTCTAGAACCAAGTTTATCGGAGCCGTTGAAATCGGCACTTCCAAGGTCAGCGTGCTGATCGGCGAACTCACCCAAGGCCGCACGCTTCACATCATCGGGGTCGGCGAATGTCAGTCGCGCGGAGTCATCAAGGGCGCGGTCTCCGACTTCAAGGCCGCCAGCGAAGCCACGCACAGTGCGCTCATGGCCGCGGAGCAGAGCGCCGGCACGCGCATTGACGAGGTTTACCTCGCCCAGACCGGCGGTCATCTTGAAGGTTTTTACAACGAAGCCGCCGTGAATGTTTCCGCCGCCGACAACATGGTGGGCGCGCCCGACATCGACACGGTTTGTCGCCTCGCCAAGGCCAAAAATCTTCCCGACGGCCGCATGGTGGTTCATCACCTGCGCCGCCCGTTCCGCCTCGACGGCCGCAACGTTCCCGATCCCGAGCACCTCGTCGGCCAGCGTCTTGAGGCCGGTTACTGGACCGTGCACGGGCTCGAGGGCAAGATCGCCGACAACATCCATGTCATCCGCGGCTTCAACGTTCGTGTCGCCGAACTGATTCTCTCCAGCCTCGCGTCGGGCACCATCCTTGCTTCCGCCGAGGACAAGCAAAACGGCGTGCTGGTGATCGACATCGGCGCGGGCACCACCGATTTCGTTCTCTATCGTGACGGCTGCGCGCAGCTCACCGGTGTCGTGCCGGTCGGTGGCGTGCACCTGACCAACGATCTTAGCCTTGGCCTGCGTGTCACCGAGGGGCAGGCGGAGAAGCTGAAGCTCCGCTTTGGCCGCGGTACCATCGCCACCAAGGACCGCTCCGAAAAGGTCTGGCTCAACGGAGACTTTGCCATCGGTGACCGCCAGTTCCCGCGTCACACGATCGAGCAAATCACCGCCGCACGCACCGCCGAGCTGTTTGAAGTCGTGCGCAAAAAACTCGGCCCCGCGTTTTCTCCCGAGAAGGCCGCAGCCGGCGTCATCCTGACGGGCGGTTCGGCCAAGCTTCCGGGACTCGACGAAGCCGCCGCACGCGCCTTCGGTGTTCAAACCCGCCTCGGCGAGGCGCCCGGCTGGGTGGCGGAAAACCTCCGCGATCCGTCCTTCAGCAGCGTGCTTGGCCTTCTGCAATATGGCCTCAGTTCCCGCGCCGATCTTGCCGCGCCCCGACGCCGCACGCGCACGCCGGGCTGGGTTGGCAAACTCTTCGCGACCGCCTGACCGCCCTATCGAGGATCACGTCATGACTCCCAACGAACTTCCCCTTACGCACGAAATCCTCACCGATCGCACGATCGCGATCAAAGTCGTGGGCATCGGCGGCGCCGGCTCGAATGCGGTCGATCGTCTCAAGATGGAGAACCTCGACCGCCTTCAGATGGCGGTCATCAACACCGACCATCAGGCCCTCGCCAACTCGCCGGTGCAGGACAAAATTTTCATCGGGTCGACCGTCACGCGCGGACTTGGTGCGGGTGGCGACCCCGACCTCGGCCATGACGCCGCCGAAGCCGACCGCGAGAAGATCGCCACGGTCGTGAAGGACTGCGACCTCGTGTTTCTCGTTGCCGGCATGGGTGGCGGAACGGGCAGCGGAGCGGCCCCAACCGTCGCCGAAATCGCCGCCGAAGCGGGCGCGCTGGTCATCGCCTTTGTCACGCTGCCGTTCACCTTTGAAGGTGGCCGCCGTGCCAAGCAGGCCGAGGAAGGTCTCGCCGCCCTTCGCAAGGTGTGCGACGCGGTCATTCCGCTGCCCAACGACATCCTCCTTCAGCAAGCCGAGGACGGTGAAACCGCCCTCGATTCGTTTGCCCGCGCCGACGAATGGATCGGTCGCGGCGTGAAATCAATCTGGTCGATGCTCTTCCGCACCGGCCTGATCAACCTGGACTTCGCCACGCTTCGTCAGGCGTTTCACACGCGTGGTGGCAAGACGCTCTTTGGTCTGGGTTGTGGCTCCGGCGAGAACGCCGTGGCCGATGCGATCGAAGGCGTGAAACTCTGTCCGCTGCTGGCCACGCCCGAGTTTGCCCGCAAGGCCGACCGCCTGCTCGTCAACATTGTGGGCGGAACCGATCTTACCCTGCCCAAGGTCAACGAAATCATGACCGCGGTGACGGAGCAGTTTGGCCGTGATTCCCATGTCATCATGGGGGCGGTGATCGACGAAGACATGCAGGGCAAAGTCGAGATCGTCGTGCTCGGCACGAGTGACATCGGCGGACGCGCCGGTGGCGTGCGCCGCCCGGCCACGATGGCGCGGCCGACGCGCGCGTTTAATCCTTCGTCGGTGAGCAACACCCACGAATTGCCCATCGAAATGGAGACGCCCGCGACTCGCGCCGCCGCCCGTCCCGCGCCTGCGTCGGCGTCGGCAAAGGCGAAAGTGGCTTCCGAGTTGCCGTTGGAACCGGTCGCGCAGAACGAATTCTCCTTCAGTGAAGTCGAAAGTCGGGGCCACTTTGACAAGACGGACCGCAATCTCTTCGAAGGGCAGGACCTGGATGTCCCCACCTATTTGCGCAAGGGCATCCGGCTGGCGTTGTGATCGACACGGGCGCGGCGACTTCGTCGCGTTCGTGTTGGCCGACGAGTCCCCCGACTCGGTGGCGCCGGTTGATCGAAGTTGTTCGAGGTGACGGTCTGCTCGCCGATTTACGGCCCCTTTGCGAAGGCCCCCCTTGGCAAGCGCGATCCTTTGTGCACCATCTTCCCTCATGTTTGTCGACGAGTGTGTGATCAAAGTTCAAGCCGGTGATGGTGGTCGCGGAGCCGTGAGCTTCCGCCGCGAAAAATACGAGCCTTGGGGCGGTCCCAACGGCGGCGATGGCGGCCGTGGTGGCGACGTTGTTTTGCTCGGCGACGACGACACCAACAATCTCATCGACTATAAGTACAAGCCGCACTGGAACGCGAAGCCGGGTGAACACGGCCAGGGTGCGGATCGCTACGGCAAGGAGGGCGAGTCCTGCGTGCTTCGCCTCCCGCTTGGAACCGTGGTGATCGATGAGGAGACCGGCAAACCCGTCGCCGAACTCATCGAGGACGGCGAACGCATCGTTTTGTGCAAGGGCGGCAACGGCGGCTGGGGCAACATCCACTTTAAGACCGCCACCAATCGGGCGCCCAAGCGCGCCAACGCCGGACAACCGGGCGAGAGCGGCAAGTTCCGTCTTGTCCTCAAGAGCATCGCCGACATCGGCCTCGTCGGCGTTCCCAACGCGGGCAAATACGCTCTGACCGCCCGCATCACCAAGGCCCGCCCAAAAACCGCCGCCTATCCGTTCACCACGCTGCACCCGCAGATAGGGGTGATCGAATATCCCGAGACGTTCGACCGCCTGCTCCTTGCGGACGTTCCGGGTTTGATCGAAGGCGCCAGCGAGAACCGCGGTCTTGGTCATCGTTTCCTGCGGCACATCGAACGTTGCACGCTCCTCATGTTCCTCATCGACATGGCGGGCACCGACGACCGCGACCCGCGCGAGGATTACGAGACCCTCGTCAACGAGCTGAAGCTTTACGACAAGTCCCTGCTCAAGAAGCCTCGGGTGGTGGTTGCCAACAAAATGGACGTCGAGGCCTCCGCGGAGAACCTCAAGAAATTCAAGCGCCGCCACAAGGTCGACATCATCGAAATCTCCTGTCTCACGGGAGACGGCATCGACGACCTCACCCAGGCATTGCGCAAGCGCGTCATCAAACACGGTGGCAAGACCCGCCTCATCAAGAAAACCGCCTGATCATCGCCGCAACCCTTATGAGTCCGAGCCTCATTCCCGAACACCGCTCCCTGTTGATGCGGGCGAACCGTCTCCTCGGCGCCCACCTCGTCGAAGCCAACCTTGTCAAAATCGAGAATCTGGAAGCCGCCAACGAGCGTCTGCTCGAGCTGATTTCCTCCGGCGATTATCGCAAGGGTTCCGTGCTCTCCATTCTGGCTTTTGAACTCCAAGTCCTGAAGGAGTGCGACGCCCTCCAGTATGCGATGGACGAACATGGCGTGGGGCTGGTGGATCTTCGTTCCTACGACGTGCCCGAGGAATTGCGCTCCACGGTCGACCTGGGCGCGTGTTGGGCGACTTGGTCGCTGCCGTTTGACCGCGAAGAGGACGTGTATTTCGTTGCCACTGCCTACTACTTGAGCCCGGCGGTCCGGACCTACTGGGAAAAGCAACTTGGCGGTCCCGTCGTCTGGTTCGGCACGACCCAGGAGATGCTTTCCGAATACCTTGAAAAAATGGAGGAGAGTCGCGCCGCCGGTGGCGCTCCCGCCCCAACCTCGACCTAAGCCGTCATGCCTCTCGGAAAAATTCAGACTCAGATTGTCAGCGTGCTCGTGGAAATGGGCCGCCTCAGCGATGCGCAAAGCGACGCCCTTGTGCACCACCCGGACGACCTTAACGGTGATGCGCTCGACAAGCTTCTCACCGAGGAATATCGCCTCACGCCGTTCCAGATCTTTGTGGCCCGCGCACGCGCCGTGGGCATGGCGCCCTTCAATGTTTCCCACTGGCGTGTGACACCGCAGACCTTTGAGCGCATCCCGCAGGACTTCTGTCAGGAGCACTCGGTTCTCCCGGTGGGGCAGGTGGGCGAGACGTTGCTGGTCGCCTTTGCCAATCCATTCGAGGTAGCGATCCCGGCCAAGATTCAGGAGATGACGGGCATGAAGGTCGCCCGCCTCTTGGGGCGTGAGAAGGACATCAAGGAAAAGTTCGCCCGGGAAAACCAGCCCGCGGCCGGCTTCGAGGACGTGGTGAAGCAGATCGGCGCCGAGTTCGGCGCCATCGCGGAGGTGCTCGACGAAGAGACGACCACCGAGGATTCCGGTCCGATCATCCAACTCTCCAACCGCATTATTGAGGACGCTTATTTTTCCGGCACGTCAGACATTCACATCGAGCCTTGGGAAAAAGAGATGATCGTTCGCTACCGCATCGACGGCATCTGTCAGGAGAAGCTCCGGCTTCCCTCCAAGGTCGGCCCGTCGCTCATCGCCCGTCTGAAGATCATGTGCAATCTCGACATCTCCGAACGTCGATTGCCCCAGGACGGCCGCATCGTGTTCAAGCAGTTTACGAAGAAGGGCATCGACATCGATCTACGTGTTTCGACCGCGCCGCTCAATCATGGTGAAGGCGTGGTGATGCGTATTCTCGACAAGCAGAAATCGACGCTGCCGATGACCGCGCTCGGTTTCTCGGAGGAAAACCTCGTCAAGTATCGCGACGTCATTCGCCAGCCCTACGGGATGATTCTTCACTGTGGTCCGACCGGTTCGGGCAAATCGATGACCCTCTACTCCGCGCTTAACGAGATCAACTCCCCCGAACTCGTCATCCGCACCGCCGAGGACCCCATCGAATACACGCTGAACGGCATCAATCAGATGCAGATGCACCGGCAGATCGGACTGACCTTTGCAAGCGCTCTGCGAGCCTTCCTTCGTCAAGATCCCGACATCATTCTCGTGGGCGAAATTCGCGACAAGGAAACGGCCAACATTTCCGTCGAAGCCGCGCTCACCGGTCACTTGCTCATCTCGACGCTGCATACGAACGACGCGCCGAGCACGATCGCCCGTCTCACCGATATGGGCGTCGAGCCCTTCATGATTTCGTCTTCGCTCCTGTGCGTGTGCGCGCAGCGCCTCATGCGTCGCGTGTGCAAGACCTGTCGCGTGCACTCCGAGCCCACTCCTCGTGAAAAGGAACTGCTTGAAAAGGCGCTGGGCTGGAGCGGTCCCATCTACAAGGCCGCTCCCAAGGGATGCCCCAAGTGCGGCGGCTCGGGCTACAAGGGCCGCGTGGGTATTCACGAACTGATGATCACCACCGAAGAACTGATCGAGGGCATCAACAAGGGACTGGAAACCGCCGAGCTGAAGAAGATCTGCATGCGAAATGGTATGAAAACCCTTCACCAGGATTCGCTGCTCAAGGTGAAGGACGGTCTGACCACGATCGAGGAGGCCATTGCGAACGTTCCGCCGGATCTGTGATTCCTCGGCCGCCCATGAAGCACTTGTCCGTCCTTGTCGGCTGCATGGCCGCCCTCTTCGTCGTCGGTTGCTCCAAGAGCAAGCCCGAGGAGGTGCCCGAAGGGGTCAAACACGAAGCGGCGGCTCTCGTAAGCGAGGCGCAGTTCGCGATGCAGATTCGCGAGTATTCCCGCGCCGAGGAGCTGATCCGGCGGGCGCTCAAGTTGCGCGAAGATATGCCCGAGTACTGGGTTTCGCTCGGCATGGCGCTCCGCAAAAAAGACGACAAGACCGGTGCGCGCAAAGCCTACGAAAAGGCGCTCGACTTACATGTGGAGCGCTACGAGTCGGAGAAGACGCCCGAAGGGCTTTCCCAGCAGGCGTTCGTTCTCGCGCTCCTTGGGCGGACCGAGGAGGCGCTCAAGCTTTTGCAGCAGGGGCTCAAGGAATATCCCGACAGCTCGACGATGAAGGAAATGGCGAATCCGCGCGGACTTCCCCGGACGTTTAGAACCGACGAATTCAGGGGACTGATGCTGTAACGCCGGAGCGCCGGATCAACCGGCGCGCGGGTCGGGCGCGAGCAGACGGACCCGTCGCGGTCATCTACACATAAACGCCGCCGCCCAAGAGGCGTTC
>JANJTQ010000315.1 GCA_024711005.1 Opitutaceae bacterium
GGCAGCTATGGCAAAGACGTGCGCGGCCTTAACCGCCTTCATCAATTCGACAAAGTCGAATTGCTCAAGTGGGTGCATCCATCCACGAGCTATGACGAATTGGACGCGTTGCGCGGCGATGCGGAGAACCTGTTGCGCAAATTGGAACTGCCATATCGCGTGCTGCTCATGTGTGGCGGTGATCTCGGTTTTGCGCAGTCCAAGAAGTACGATCTCGAGGTGTGGTCGGCCGGCCAAAAACGATGGCTGGAGGTGTCGAGTTGTTCGAATTTTGAAACGTTCCAAGCCCGTCGCGCGCAGATTCGTTTCCGCAACGCCGATGGCAAACCCGAACTCGTGCATACACTCAACGGCTCCGGTCTCGCGGTGCCGCGCGTCCTGGCTGCTCTCCTTGAGAACAACCTCCAAGCTGACGGCCGCGTAAAAATTCCCGCCGTGCTCGTTCCGTATTTCGGGAAAGACTATTTAACCTTCGCCTGAGGGCTTGAGCAGGCCGCTGCTTTCGTGGGAACGCTCGCGATGAGCGGCAATCACGAGCGAGCGAGCTCCCAACTCTAACACTTGCTGCATGCCGCGCTCGCCCAAAACTGACTGGCCCCGTGTCGCCGAAGCGTTGGCCGTGCGCATCCCTCGCAACGCACTGCACCCGGCGGTTTTGAAATGGGCGGACATCGAGGTACGCGAGACTGCCAGTCGATCATGGGCGGTCGCTTTGTCCGGTGGTGCGGATTCGCTTGCTCTGCTCCTTTTGCTCCGGGCGCACTGGCCGGAACGCCGCGGGCAATTGCTGGCGTTGCATTTCGACCATCGCCTGCGCGGTCGCGCCTCAACCGGGGACGCACGCTTCTGCGAGGATCTGTGCGCCGCGTTGGGAGTGCGTTTCGTTGACGGCACGTGGAAGGAATCCCGCAAAGACGCCAGCGAGGCCGAGGCGCGCGCGGCACGTTTTGCGTTTTTCCAGAAGGCGCTTTCCCGCCACCGTATCCGTGCTCTTTGGCTGGGGCAGCAGCAGGATGACATTGCCGAAACGATGCTGATGCGTCTGGCCCGAGGCAGTGGTTCCGCCGGACTCGCTGCGCCTCGTCCGGTTCAGCTTATGCCGGCCGGGCGGATTCATTTACGGCCGCTGCTCACGCTGAAAAAACGGGAGATCGTCGCCGCGTTGCGCGAAGCGGGCGGGGTCTGGCGTGAGGATGCAAGCAACGAGGCGGAGGATTATTTCCGCAATCGCATCCGCCACGAAGGTTTGCCCGAATGGGTGGCGGCCGCGCGCGACCGCGACGCGCTTGCGGGTGCCGCGTTGTCGCGCGAGTTGCTGGACGAGGACGACACCGCGCTGGAGGCCTGGGTGGATGCGCTCGCACCGCTGTCGGTCGACGGACTTCTGTTGGATACAAAGGTACTGCACGGCAAACCTCGCGCGGTCATTCGCCGGGCGCTGCATCGTTGGCTCGCGTTGCAAAACGACACGGGCGACCTGTCACGACAAGGCTTCGAGGGGTTGCTCGGAGCGGTCGAAGAAGGGCGGTTTACCCGCTTTAGTTTGGGGCGTGGCGGGTTCGCGGTGATCCGAAAAGGCGTCCTCGCGTTCGAGCCTTATTCCCGGACCGATTCCAAGCGACGTTTGCACAAATAAGAGGGGGGCGGCCAATTGACTTATGCCTTGGAACCTCCACGGTTGACCTTGAGTCCCAATCGTAATGCCCGATCTCCAAAACGACACCAAGCGCCGCCCTCTCAAAAACCTTCCCCCGGACCGCTTTCCGATGAAGGTCTCCTTGATCTGGCTGTCCATTCTCGCCGCCGTTCTATTGCTGTTCTATTTCAGTCCGGCGCGCTCCGTGGCCCCTGCAAAGCTCAAGATTCAGGAGGTCATCGAATTGGCTACTGCGGGCAGCGTTGAATCCGGTGTTATTCGCTACGACCCTTCCTACGGGCGTAACGGCGCGGTCATCACGGGCAAAGTCAAAGAAGAGACGCTGAACATCGCAAACGGAGGGAAAACCAATCAGTTTCGCGCAGAAGGCAATCTGACCGAATCGAATCTTGAGCAGCTGCAGAAGACGAAGGTGTTTGAGGAGCCGCCGGTATCCACTGCGTTGTCAGGTTTCCTGATGAATTTCCTGCCGATCATCCTGATCATCGGCCTCCTTTATTTCCTCTTCGTGCGTCAACTCCGGCAAGCCGGACGCGGTGCCATGAACTTTGGCAAGAGTCGCGCCAAGATGCTCGCGCGCGATCGCGATAAAATTACCTTCGGCGAGGTCGCCGGCTGCGACGAGGCGAAGGAAGAAGTGTCCGAGGTGGTCGAGTTTCTTCGCGATCCCAAAAAGTTTCAGAAGATGGGCGGCAAGATCCCCAAGGGACTGCTGCTCGTGGGGCCTCCCGGCACCGGCAAGACGCTGCTCGCCAAAGCGGTCGCCGGTGAAGCGGATGTTCCTTTTTTCAGTATCTCCGGTTCCGACTTTGTGGAGATGTTCGTGGGTGTTGGCGCGAGTCGCGTGCGCGACATGTTCGAGCAAGGTCGCAAGAATGCGCCCTGCATTATCTTCATCGACGAGATCGACGCGGTCGGTCGTCAGCGCGGTGCCGGTCTTGGCGGCGGCAATGACGAACGCGAACAGACGCTCAATTCCATGCTTGTGGAGATGGACGGCTTCGACACCACCGAGGGCGTTATCATCATCGCGGCCACCAACCGCGCCGACGTGCTCGACCAGGCGCTCCTGCGTCCGGGACGCTTCGATCGTCAGGTTTACGTGGACCTGCCCGACCTCGTTGGCCGCGAGCAGATCCTCCGGGTGCATGCCCGCAAGATCACGCTCTCCGACAACGTGAATCTCAACGTGATCGCCCGCAGCACGCCCGGTCTTTCGGGCGCCGATCTCGCCAATCTGCTCAACGAGGCCGCGTTGCTCGCGGCTCGTCGCAACAAGAAAAAAGTCGAGATGATCGACGTCGATGATGCGCGCGAAAAGGTGCAGTTCGGCCGCGAGCGTCGTCGCGCGATGGACGGGGGAGAGAAGAAGCTCACCGCTTATCACGAGGCGGGACACGCGTTGGTGACGGCCGTGCTCGACGACGGGCTTCTCCCGGTGCACAAGGTCACGATCATTCCGCGCGGGGGCAGCTTGGGCAGCACGATGTACATCCCGAGCAAGGACATCCTCACTCAGGAAAAGAAGCGGCTCGAAATCCGCATCGCCATCGGTTGCGGCGGTCGTATCGCCGAGGAGCTGGTCCTTGACGACATTTCCAACGGAGCCTCCGGCGACATTCGCCAGGTCACCAAGATCGCCCGCCACATGGTGTGCGATTGGGGCATGAGCCCATTGGGCATGGTCGCTTATGGCGAGAGCAACGACACGGTTTTCCTTGGTCGGGAAATCACGCGCAACCAGCACTACTCCGAGGAAACGGCCCGCCGGATCGATGCCGAAGTCACGAGAATCATTTCCGAGCAATATACCCGCGCCACCGAGATCATCGCCACGCACCGTGACGCACTCGACAAGATCGCCGAGGCACTCCTCGAATACGAGACCATCGAGGGCAAGCATGTGATGGAGATCCTTAAGACCGGCGGAATCACCTCACCCGTGATTCGCGAACTCCCGCCCGCTTTGCCGCCACGGACCGACGACAAGGGCATCCGCAAACCCAGGGATGCGTCCGACACCTCCGGCGGCCTGGGCGGCGCACCCGCTCCGTCACCGGCTTGAGCCGATCATTCACACCAGGCACAGCGCGGAGGTTCCCCCTCCGCGCTTTTTTTTGGAGTATTGAGCGGATTTTACCCCTGCAATCCGATCTCGAAAGGGAACTGGAACCCTGCGCACGATTTCCTTCACGTTTTTCAAGACCCATGTCCTCGATTTCCTATTCCGCCCTCGGTCGCCGCGCCCGGCCGCCGATCATTGCCCGACTGATGTCATTGATGCTGGAGAATCCCAAACTGCTTTCCATTGCGGCCGGGTTCACCGACACGCGGACGCTTCCCGAACCCGCGGTGCAGGCGGCGATTTCGGCGCTCGCGCAACGGCCCGGCGAGCCGGAATACCTTCAATATGGCACCAACCAAGGACGGCATAAACTGCGAACCTTGCTCGCAGACCGTTTGCTCGCGCTTGAAACGCCATCCGATGAGGAGGCTGACGAGGTACGAAAGAATTTTTTCATCACCAATGGTTCCCAACAAGCGCTCTACCTTGCCATGCAGGTGCTCTGCGAGCCGGGGGACATCGTGCTCGTGGACCGCCCCAGCTACTTCGTTTTTCTGGAGATGCTGTCCGGCCTGGGTGTGCAGGCCCGCTCGATGCCTGTGGACGCAGACGGGTGCATCGACGGCCCGGCATTGCGGGCACTCGTTGCGGGCATGCGCGAACGGGGCGAGCTCTCAAAACTCAAGGCGGTTTATTTCGTCAGCTATTTTTCGAATCCGTCGGCGCGCAGCTTGGACGAGGTGGAGAAGGACACCATCGCCGATGCACTTATCTCGGAAGGGGCGATTGTGCCCGTCGTCGAGGATGCGGCGTATCGAGAACTCTACTACACGCGACCCCACCCGGCGCGCAGTGTGTTGAGTCTGTCTTCGTGGTCCGCTTTCCCGAAACTTTATCTGTCCACGCTGACCAAGACGTTTGCGAGCGGGCTGAAGGTGGGCTACGGCACGAGTTCCGACGCCGGGTTGCTGGCGAGGATGCTGCACGTGAAAGGTCATCACGATTTTGGAACGGCGAATTACAATCAGGCGATTCTGGAGGAGGTTCTTTCGCAGGGCGGGCTTGATGCGCAACTCGCGGTGCTTCGCCCCGCCTACCAGCGCAAGATGCGCGCCCTGCACGACGCGTTGACCGAGGGCGGACTGCCTTCGTTGGGCTGGAGCTGGGCGGTGCCGGACGGTGGCTTGTATTTGTGGTTAAAGGCGCCGGCGATACTCGACACGGGAATCGACTCGGCGTTTTGCCACGCATGCGTCGAGGCGGGCGTGTTGTATGTTCCCGGCGAATTGTGCTTCGGCGACGATGTGCCGAAGAATTACATCCGCCTTAGCTTTGGCGTCCTTGCGGAACCCGAGCTGGCGGAGGCGGGGAGGCGATTTGTGGGAGTTGCCAAGCGGTTCGCGTAAGATAGGCGCGCCATAGGGCGCGGGCCCCGCATACCTCATTGGGACCACGTCACGGGTACACCACGGGCAAGGCGCGGCCTTGTTTCGCGCTTTGCATGGCGAGATCCAGAATGTGAATCGGTCGGCGGGCCCATTCGCCGGTAATCACCAATGGTTCGCCTGCCGTGAGGTGGGCCGCGATGTTTTGATAGAATCGGTAGCCCTCGTCGGGGGGATTTTTGGCCTTGGTGATCTGGCGGCTGCCGTCGGGTTGGACCACGGTTGTTTCGTATTCGCCCCATTCGATGAGGTGAGTGCCCTTGGTGCCAACGATCTCGACAAATCCGCGCTTCAACGTGGCGTCGAGCGTGGTGATGGTGAGGTTGATGCGCTGGCCGGTTTCGAAGCGCACGACGAGTTGGGCCTCGTCCTCGTTGGCGTCATTCGGATAGGCCGCGTCCGGCTGAGCGGCCCAGTGTCCTTCGGCGGCGTAACCGGAAACTTCGGTCGCGGGTGCGGTGATGATTTGCAGCGCGTATTCGAGCAGGTGCACTCCCCAGTCGTAGAGCACACCGCCGGAAACGCTGCGGCTGGAACGCCACCACGTGCCGGGCTTGGCATGACCACCCATACGCAGGTCCACGCGCACCACATTGCCGATCACGCCGGAGCGCACGACATCGAGCGCCTTGAGAATCCAACCATCCCAGTGACGATTGTGATAGGTGCTCACGGTGACACCGTGTTTTTTGGCCGCGTCGATTAGAAAGTCACACTCCGCAGTGGTGATCGCCATCGGCTTTTCGAGTATGCAATGACGACCGGCATCGAGAATCTGCAGTCCGAGCGTGGCGTGGGTGTTGTGCGGAGTGATGACGACGACGAGTTCCACGTCGGATTCCTCCAGCATCTCCGCCACGGTGGCGTAGGTTTTAATGCCGGGGAAATCCTGCATGGCGACAGCGAGACGGGCCGGGTCCACCTCGGCAACCGCGACGGGCGTCATACCGGCGTCCTTCATTTGCTGGAGATGCTGGCGACCCATGTTGAAGGCACCGCCGTAGCCGACGACGCCGACTTTGATCTGTGCGGGAGTGGAATAGGTTTTCATGGGTGAAAGCGGAGGACGGAGATTCAGCGGAGTGAGAAGAAGAGCGGAAATCAGAGGATTCACAACACGCCGGCCGCCCAAAGGATGCCCTGTGTCGTAAGAGTACGCGCGGCGGGGAACTGCGTGAACTCGCCAGGGGCGTGTCCGAGCGCGTTGTAAAAGATCCGACCATCGCCCCAATGTTTTGTCCACGCGACGGGCATGGCGCAGGTGCGGCCTTCGTGGGGGTAGGGACTTTCAGCTAGAACATGAACGCCCGGGTCGATGAGCATGTAGTATTGTTCGGACCGGTACGCGAACGAGGCGGGAATTCCTTGGGTAATCGGGTGCGTCGGATCCTTTATCTCGACAGTGTAGTCGCCCACGTGGGGATGGCCGACGAAGTGACCGCCGACCATCCATTCGTAGTTGGTGTTGCCACGAAAGGCGTCGCCCATGCCTCCGTGGATGCCGGCGAGTCCCACGCCGGATCGCACGGCTTCGAGCAACCCCTTGGTCTGTTCGGGCGTGAGTGCTCCCATCGTCCAGCAAGGGAAGATGACGTTGTAGGTCTTGAGTTCCTCGATCTGGGCGAGGTGATCAAGCGACTCCTCAATGCGGGTCTCAAAGCCCTTCGATTGGAGCTCTTCGGAGAAAATCCGGACGATATCAAGAGGGAGGTGTCCGGACCAGCCGCCGGCAACAAAGAGCGCTCGTTTCGGTGTCATGGGAGTAAGTTTGGGTCAATAAAACCGGCTCGCCTTTGTATGAGAAGGGATAGGCTGTTCAAGCACATGGATCTTTTGGTCAAGCATTGGGGCGGCTATGCGAGACAGTTTCCATCGAACCTGCCGGTTACGACGGTCAACTACATCGATAAAAAGACCCGATGGGACCGCAGACGGTTCGAGGCGTGTGCATTTTCCCTGATCCTGCGCGGTCGAGGCGAGTTCCACCGGATGGGCCGGGTGTGGACAGTGCAGGCGCCCTGTGTGATCACTCAGTGGCCGGGCGAGTATCTGGAATACGGACCGGCGGATGGTGAGACGTGGGATGAGTGTTACGTTGTCTATGATTCGGCGCTGATGCCGCGGCTGCATGCATGCAAGTTGGTGGATCAGGCGAAGCCGGTGTGGCCGATACACGACATCAACGCGGTGCGGGCGCAATTGGATGAATTGGTGCACCTGTCGCATGCGCCGCAGACGGACGGCGTGGCCGACCGGGTGGATCGCGTGTGCGAACGACTGGTGCTGGAGACGTGGCTGACGTCGGACCTGACGACGAAGGAGATGATGTCCGTTCAGGCGGTGTTGACCGCGTTGCGGAAAAGTTTCGGACAAGACGTGGATTTCGACGATCTGGCGAAGCGACACGGACTGTCGTCCTCGACATTTCGACGACGCTGGTCGGAGGCGGTGGGCAAGCCGCCTGGACGTTATCTTCAAGAACTGCGGATGCGTGAGGCCTGCCGTATGCTGGTTGAAACCAACCGGCCGATTCATGAGATCGCGCGCACGGTGGGTTTTGCCGACGAACTCTATTTTTCTCGTCGGTTCCGGAAGGAGTTGAGAATGGCCCCGCGAGACTACCGCAAAGCGTATCAGATCGGACGGAAATGAGGTTGGAAGATGGCGGGGAAGCGGAATCTTAACGCAAGGGCGCAAAGGTCCGAGGAGAACGCAGAGAGCAAGGCAAGTGAACCCCAAGCCGTTGCTATGCCGTCGGAACGTCGCGGCCGAGGTAACGAGGCTGGTTGAGTGAAGGTGAAGGAAAACCCATCCTCGTTACCTTGGCTGCTACCTCAACTCGGATGGTTCGACCGGATCATTCGGCAGGTTGATCGCCTGCGATGGTGACGGTCGGGTGGGCGGGGGCGACTTCGTTGCGCAGGGTTTCCATTAGGCGCTCGAAGCTTTTTTCGTCGAGTCCGTGATCGGTCATGAGGTGTTGATCAGGGCGGAAACCTCGGCGTCCGATGACGAGTTGGTATCGATCTTTGTTCCAGGTTCCGGCGATCCAGCGCACGTCGGCCCAAGGGAAGTCGCGTTTACCGTAGCGGATTCCTTCGTGGGTGATGACCAGTTCGAGGGCGTAGTTGCGGAAATAGGAAGCCGCCAGAAACACGCCGCAGATGAAGAGCAGGCCGAGGATGCCGCCGACGAAGAGAACGGAGATCCATTCCTCTGCGCCGCGTGGGAGGCGGTGGCGGTTGGCGAGGAGAAGATGCAGGCCGAAGCCGCCGGTTATCAGCGTAACCGCCACTCCGGCGATCAAGACGGTAGTTTTGCGATAGGAATAGCGGCCGCGATGAAGGATTTCATCGGGCGAGGAGGGGATAGGCATCGCGGAGAGCGAACGAGGAGGGAATCGAGAGCACGCCT
>JANJTQ010000327.1 GCA_024711005.1 Opitutaceae bacterium
GTTGAATGTGCCGGCGAAGTTCGTGGCCGTGTCGGTGCCAGCACCGAGGACTGCGTTGTTCACGCCATTGGCGCCGATTTCGAAGGTCATCGAGCCGGTGGAGGCGAGGGTGAAGGTGCCGGCGCTCACGGTGGTGTTGCCTGTCGATGTTTTGGCTCCGGATAGCGTAAATGTGCCTGTGCCGATTTTCGTGAGGGCCAATCCGCCAGAGAGCGTGCCGCCGAAGGTGAATGTATTGTTGCTGTTGCCGATCGTCAGGACCGAGCCCGCGCCGCCAATGACAGAGCCTGTGCCGGAAAGATTATTCATTGTTTCCGAGACCCCGGCGGAAAGTTCGAAGGTGCCGTTGGCCACGACGTTACTGGAATTGATGAGCACATCGTTCCCGGCGATTCGGAGAGTTCCGCCGGAGTTGATAGTTACCCCCTTGGTTTTATTTCCACCACTTACGCTAAGAACGCCTGCGCTGACCGTCGCGCTTCCATCGAACAGGGAGAAACTCGCCGTTCCCGAACCGCTTTTGATGATGGCTTTTCCGGCCCCGTTGAACTCGTTCGCCGACAATGTTCCGTTGACGTTCATCGTGAGGTTGACGGTGCCGGCGAGGGCGTTCGTGGCGTTCACGGTTGCTCCGCTGGCGATGGAGAGACCTGTAAACGTCATTGCGGAGCCCGAGAGGTTCACGGTTCCTTCCTCGAATGTCGCACCGGCGACGGTTTGGGCTTCCGAGAGAGAGATGGTTGCGGTCGCGGCATCCGTGCCCGCAGAAAAGACGACCGCATTGCCGGCGGTAAAAACCGTGGTGGCCACGTCGCCGGCGGCGGATGTGCTCCACAGACTGCTGGTGGTATCCCAAGTCCCATCGGCGGGATTGCCTGCGCCAGCGGTGTCTCCGTTGGTATCCCAGTAGAGGGCGGCGGTTGCGGGTTGGACCAGCGGCCACGCACAGAGCGTGGCACATGCGAGGGATAGGAAGCGTGAATATGTAGTCATGATGAGTTGTGTTTGTTGTTTCGGGGGTGAGAGGCCTGCGGTTCGTTTCGATTTTCGTCTGATATTCTAAGGCGTATTTTTAGGGGTTTGTGGGTTTTGGTCGGCCTAACTTAGGCATTCCGAAAAATTGAGAGTCATCCGGCTGGACGACGGGACGGTGGCGTCATGGCGCGTCAGCGTAATGGTCTCATGGAGACAATCGCTCTCGCGTGATGAGGGACCGACGAGCAACGTGAAGGCGCCTTCCTCGATCACTCGCTCGCCTGCTGCGTTAACAAACGAGAAGGCATCGGCGGGCAGCTCCACCTCGACGATACGTTTTTCGTCTGCCTTCAGCTCCAGACGACGGAATGCCTTGAGTTCCCGTTGAACCCACGTCGCGGAAGTTACCTCGTCTCGCACATAAACCTGGGCGACTTCCACGCCCTCGCGCTGACCAATATTGGTAACCGCGAACGATAGGCGCACCGGATTGCCCGTGTGTAGGGGAGTTGTGAGTACGCGTAGGTCGGAGTAGGCAAAGCGTGTATAGGATAGCCCGAAACCAAAGGGATAGAGCGGCTCTTGGGTGAGGTCCGCGTAACGATCCCCGTGCTGGCCGCGCACCTGATTGTAGAAGACAGGCAGTTGGCCCACATGACGCGGAAAAGATATAGCTAAACGTCCGGATGGGTTGATGTCGCCGGCGATCAGTTCGGCTATGGCATTTCCGCCCTGCATGCCGGGATTGAAGGCTTCGATGATTGCAGCAGCGTTAATCACCACGGGCGGCAGGACCAGCGGCTTACTGTTGATCAGAACGATAATCAGTGGGCACCCGGTCTCGGCCAGAGCAGAGAGTAACGCCAACTGGCCTCCTTGCATTTCCAGTGTGGCGGTGCTGCGCTTCTCGCCGGTGAAAGCCAGACTGTCACCGATCACCGCTACCACGACATCGGCGGACCGCGCGGTGGCAACTGCCGATGGAATGAGCTCAAGTGAGCAATCGTCGATATTGCAGCCGCGTGCGTGCACAATTTCGTGGGGGAACCCGAAGCGCTCACGAAGACCGTCAAGCACTGTTACGGTGAGTTCGCGCGGATGCTTGCCATGTTCTGCAGAGTATTGGGAGGCGCCCAGTGACCAGTCACCAAGTTGGTTGAGGTCGTTATCTGCGTTGGGTCCGATGACGGCGATATGACGCGCCGTTGGCGCGAGCGGGAGGGTTCCGTCGTTCCGCAGTAAAACGAGGCTTTCTCGTGCGGCGTTTAGAGCGGCCTGGCGATGTGGCCAGCTGTTGACCACGATGGCGGCCGTAGCGATGTCTGCCCGACGAGGATCCTCGAAAAGGCCCATGCGAAACTTAAGAGACAAGATGCGCCTGCACGGCTCATCCAGATCCGCCTCGGTCAGCAGCCCTTCGGCCAACGCAGACCGTGCGCCCTCGTAGAACAGCGGAGTCGACATGATGAAATCATTACCGCTTTTGATTGAGAGCGCGGAGGCTTCCGCGTAGGTGGAGCATACGCGTTGCTCCCAAACCAGTCGCCCGCAGTTGTCCCAATCGGTAACGAGAACGCCGTCGAATCCCCACTCCTTGCGTAAAACGTCCTGCAGGAGCCAAGCGTTCGCCGTAGTTGGAACGCCTTCGATGGATTGATAGCCGGTCATGAATGTCATGCACCCTTCATTCGCGGCGCGTTCAAACGCGGTGAAGAAGTAGCTGCGAAGTTTGCGGCGAGAAAGATCTGCTTCCGAGGCGTCGCGACCTCCCTGGGTCTCGGAGTAGCCGGTAAAGTGTTTAGCGGTGGCGAGCACCGCATCAGGGTCGCCGAGGCCTTTTCCCTGATAGCCCTTGATCATCGCCGCACCGAGTTCGGCGATCAGGTGTGGATCTTCGCCAAAGGTCTCGCCAATTAGTCCCCAACGCAGATCGCGCGCGAGGCAGAGTACGGGCGGGAATGTCCATGCCACGCGGGTGTGGCGCATCTCTGTCGCGGTGATCATGGCGGCCTCCTCGGCGAGATCCGTGTTCCAAGAGCAACCCAACGCCAACTGAGTCGGAAAGATGGTGGCACCTTTCCAGAACGAGTGGCCGTGGATGCAATCCTCGGCGAACAAGATGGGAATGCCGAGGCGAGTACGTGACGCGCAATCAATGGCCCGATTCAAGCGATCTCCGAGAATGTGTAATAAAGAGCCCGGTTGTTTTTCGCTTATTTCTTTTTCGAAATCGAATTGACCGGTCAGCTGCATGAGCTGACCGATTTTTTCCTCCGGCGTCATGCGAGCCAGCAGGTCTGCCATCCGTCGATCAATCGACTGGGTTGCATCGCGATAAAGAGGGGACAAAGAAGGCATTGGAAAGAAGGTATCTCCAGCGTTTCTCTGAGCAATTCCCGCGAAGGATTACACGTTACCCCATCGGGCATAATTTCTCGCTGATCCGTTCGACCGTTCGACGATCGGGGGCCGCGATTACCTATAGCTTCGGCTTCTGTGTATATTATCGGCTCCGGAGCGGACACGTCCTCCGTATTCTCTACAAGGCGGTCTGCGGGCTGTTATCGTATTTTTCGACAGCAGGGAAAAACAGGGTGCTAGAACGAAAAAAGCGGGCGGAAAATTCCGCCCGCTTGGGATGGGTGAGTGTGCCAATAGAGCTGGCACGTCCTTTGGCTCTTTCTAGATCAAGGATTCCAGACGAACTTCACCGCATCGGCGACGACGTAGCCGGTGGTGCCGGTATTGCTGATCGTGACCTTACCAGTGGTACCAGCGTTGAAGCTGTAGGTACCGAGCGATATCCAAGTTCCATTGTTGAGCTGCTGGTTCACCGGGACAACGTTGCTGCCACTCGCGTGAGCGATGGTGATCGGCACGCTGGTCGAGCGGTTTGAGAAAGCAGTCCAGCGCGCAAATACTTGGTAGGTTCCAGAGGTGGGGATAGTCGGGGTGTACTGCACGGTCTTGGTGCCTTTGTCTGCGTTG
>JANJTQ010000029.1 GCA_024711005.1 Opitutaceae bacterium
CGGAGCTTCTTTTTTGTCTCCGAGGAAAAAACTCGCGATGACGCCGCTCAATGTGCCGAACAATCCGACGCCCGTGAACATAAGCGCGCCCGCAAGCAATCGCCCGCCGGTCGAAACCGGATAAAGGTCGCCGTAGCCTACCGTGGTGATGGTGGTGATGCCCCACCAGAGCGCGTCTCCGGCCGTCAGAATGTTTGAATCGGGGGAGTCCTCCACCATCAGGATGCCGAAAGACGAGAGCGACAGGACGAGGAAGGTGATCGTGAAAACCGACGCGACGCCGCTCCGGGTCCGGTTTTGAAAAAAGATCTCGAAGAGCAGGCGCAATGATTTCACCGCGCGCAACAAGCGCAGGATGCGGAAAACCCGGAACAGTCGACCCCATCGCAAGGCGTCGATTTCCGGGATGCTGGCGAGCAGATCAATCCAACCCCATTTCATGAATTGAAGCTTCGATTCGGCGCGCCGGAAGCGGGCGACGAAGTCGATGAGGAAGAGTCCGCAGATGACGTTATCGATCCAGCGCAGCACCTGTCTGGTCTCCTCTGGCAGATCGAAAGCCAACTCGACGGCGAGCAACCCAAGCACGAAGAGCGACAAGGTCAGGATTACCAGTTGAAGCGGACCGAGTTCGTGCAAAGGCGTCGGTTTTTTCATGCGGGCGAAAACTCCCGCAACCGATCGGCAGGGTCAAGAGCCCGGGACGCCGGCCATACGACTTGCGGTCAACCTTCGGCTTGCGGGAGGAGAAACAGCAGCACGGCCAGGAAGTGGCAGGTGCTGCCACCGAGCACAAAGGTGTGCCACATCGCATGGTGGTAACGCAGCCGGTGCCACAGGAAAAAAATGACACCCACCGAGTAGCAAACTCCTCCCGCGAACAGCAGCCACAATCCGCCGTGGGGCACGTTTTCAATCATCGGCTTGATGGCCACGACGATCAGCCAGCCGGCGAACAGATAGGCCAGTGTCGACGCGAGTTGATGGCGTCCGCCGAAGAACAGGTGATAGGCCGCGCCCGCTCCGCACAGCCCCCAGATCACGCCGAACAGCGACCATCCCCACGGGCCGCGGAGGTGAGTAAGCAAAAACGGCGTGTACGTGCCGGCGATGAGGAAAAAAATCGCGGCATAATCCAGCTTCCTGAAAATCAACCGCGCGCGTTCGCTGCGCCGCGTGTGGTATAGCGTGGAGACGGTATAGAGCATCAACAGGGTGAGACCGAAGACTGTGAAACTCACCACATGCCAGGCATCGCCGCGCAGGCTTGAGTGGACGATCAATAACGTGAGCCCCGCGATGCTCAGCGCCAGCCCGAGCCCGTGCGTCGCCCAGTTGGCGATTTCTTCTCCACGGGTGTAGGCGCGGACCGCCGACGGTTCCGTTATGGCGGCTGGCGATTCGACCCCGGCGGAAGCCGTTGCCACGCGTGTGCGGCGGCGTTGCACGACGCGGTGGGCCCACGAGTCGAGCCGCCGGATAAACCACCGGGGGCGCGGACTGCGAAACTTGTCCGGCGTCCACTCCTCGCCATCGGCGTAGACGGTTTGGGGAATCACGCAGGTACCGAAGAGCCAGTCGCCGAGCGGCAGGCCGAAGAACCCGGAGATGGATTCATTGCAGTCGGTGACCGCATGGTGGCGAAGATGGAACGCGTAGACCGGCTGCCAGAATTTTCCCCAGCGTGGATGATCGATCAATGGTTCCCACTTTTCGAACGGCCAGTGATTGATGGCGTGCAGGATTTCGTAGAGCGACAATGAAACCGCCAACGCGGCGAAGCCGGAGAGGAACCACGGGAACGAGGGAAGACTCCACTGCAGAAATGCCAGCAACGGCGACAGGACGAGTGCGAACACCGCGAGCGAATACCAAGGAAAGAACGACGCTTCGTCCTGCTCGGGTTCAATCATCGGAAACTTGTTTTCGATGAACAAAACCCCGCGTCCATCCCGTGCTTTTTTCCGTGCGATGTGCGTAAGCGCGTGGTGCAGGGTGTGCTGGCGATAGAGCCTGCGAAGAAACGGGATCGCTGGCGTGTGCAGCACGTAGCGATGGAAGAAATATTCCATGAAGCAGTTCACCAAGCTGATGACGAGAAAGGCCACGATGCCCTTCCACGCCGGTGCAAGAAACTGCGCCGTCCAGACATCGGGTGCAAAGAGCCGGAGCGCGGCGAGCAGGCCCGCCAACGTTGCCAGGACGGTGAGAATAAAAAGCGGGAGCGAAAATTCCTCGTGTTCCGCTTGGACTGACTCGGGGGTTTCGGTCATCGCTGCTCCCATGTTAAGCTACAAACGGACGTGAAGGGCGCAACGGGTTCGCATGGTTTTCGTGTGACAAAAAGAACGTCGCTCCTGGGCGGCCTCCGACGACGCCGGATTTGAATAGATCGAAGCCGCAGGCGAAAGAGACGGCCCGCGGCGACCTTTGTATACCTGTCCGGCTGATCACGTCGCGGACGAACCGCCGGGGGTTTCCCCGATTGTCAGATGCGTTTGAGAAGGATAGAGTTTCGACATGAAAACGATCCTGACCGCTGTCGATTTTTCTCCCGCAACGCGTGGCGTTATTGCTGTCGCGCTTGATTTGGCCCGCACCACCGGTGGCCGCATTGTCCTGTTTCACGCCGTGCAGCACCCGGTGATCACGACCGAGTATGGTCTCACCGCCGAGATGCTGCAGGAAACCATCGAGGCCAACCAGAGTGCCGCCCGCAGTCAGGTCATGCACTTGGAGAAATCCATCGCCGAAAAAGGGATCCCGGTGACTTCGCGGCTCGTGAGCGGATTCGCCGCGGGAAACATCCTTGAGCAGGCGGGCAAGCTTCGCGCGGCCTACATTGTCTTGGGTTCGCACGGACACACGGCGTTCTACGATTTGCTGGTGGGCAGCACCGCCAATGCGGTTTTGAAGAAAGCTCCGTGTCCGGTCGTGGTGGTTCCTCCGGAGAGGAAAAAAGCGTCCCGCAAGAAACGCTAGAGCGGTTCAAAAGAGTCATGGCCGTCGAGCTGCCGTGTGTAGCGACGCCCGTGCTCCGGGATTCGGAGCGGATTTCGAGCCACGCGGCCGACACGGCCGCGGCTACAACTTTATTTGAAATGCTCTAGTCCGGGAGTCGGGCGCCGGGGCCGCTTGCGATCGCGGCGGTCCTATAATCTGTTCCGTAAACAGACTCGGAGCTTCGGAGCCGCAGCGTGCGGGACGTGGTTCGTCTCACACAGGTTGAAAGCTGCCATTGCCCATGGCGGTGGAACGACCTTTGCTGCGGGGGCTCTCCAGGTCCCTCTCCCCAACATGAAACCTTATCTGCGAGTATCCCTGGCGTATGCCGTGTTCGGTGTTTTCTGGATTTTTTTCTCCGACAAGCTTGTCGAGGCCCTGGCCAGCGATCTCACAAGACTCACCTATTTCCAAACGATGAAAGGATGGATGTTCGTCGCGCTGTCCACGTTGCTGGTGCTGACGATCACCCGACGGGCGTTTCAGGAGCATTTGCGCACGGAGAAGGAGAAGCTCGCGGTGTTTCAGAAGACGGTCGGCGGCTCCTACCACATTCTCCTCAACTATCTGAATCAAATGCAGCTCGTGACCATCGAGGCCGAGCAGTGTCCCGGGTTCGATCAGAACGTTTTGAAACTCGCCACTACGGCGTCGGATGAAGCCACCGCCGCGCTGGCAAAGTTGGGCGGCATTCAAACGGTCACCCCCGAGAATATCGAGGCGGTGCTTTACGAGAAGCTCCGAAATCCCGAGCGAAAAAACGGCTAGACTAGGTGTGCGGAGCTTGCTCCGGGGCATCTCAACGCGCGTCTTCTCGACGGGTGGCCTCAGCGATTCGGTCTCACGCGTAGGTGTCCACCAACGACCGAAAGCTCAGTGTTTTCACGAGTGCGGCCTTGGTCACCGGCTTGGAGAACTCGACAACAACCTCCTTTTTTTCACGCGGGTAGAGATCGAAGTAATTGTCGCCCGTGGTGTGGGCGATGCCCGGGAGGTCGAAGGCGAAGCGGTGCTGAAAAACCGGCGAAGTGAAACCAATCAGCGCTTTCGTCGGCGTGAGCAGCTTGATCGTCGTGGAGGTTTTCTTGGGGCGGGGAAAGTTGAGGAAACGTGGCGGCGACAGGAAAACCGAGTCCTCGCTTACCGTGGTGCCATCGATGTCCAGCGCGATGCGCAGGTAAATACAATCGAGCGTGTGCCTGGCGATGGGTCTGGCCAGGTCAAGGGTCTGTTGGTTGACGCTCTCGCCGTGACGAAGGGCGACTTTCTTTTTGCCGGAGAGGACAATGTCGCCGTCGAGCGTGAAGAGATCCCAACGCAGCAGGCCTTTGGCGGATTTCGGGGCATCATAAACCGTGTAGAGGTGGACCTCGCGGACGGTTGAGCGGCGGTAGTTGCCGATGATCGGGGCCTCATCGCCGGGGACGTGGGCGGAGACCAGCGCGGGGGCGTTGAAGCGCCGGGCAACGTGATGGAGCGCCTTCCATTTGCCGGTGAACTCGATGGAGCTCCACGAGGCGACGGGCCAGCAGTCGTTGAGCTGCCAGTAGATCGCGCCCATGCAGCGCGGCATCAGGCGGCGGTAATGCTCGACGCCGACCGACATGCAGTAGGCCTGGTTGAGTTGCGAGAGATAGATGAGGTCGTTTTGTGATTTCGGAAAACGGTAGCGGCGCGAAACGTAGTCCAGGATGATCTGGTTGCCGGCGCGGTTCTTTTGATGGTTCTCCATCGTGGCGCCAAAGATGTTGTCGTCGCCGGGCGTCGCGAAGGTGGCCTGTGTTTCGGGAGAGGAGTAGCTTTGCATGCCGAACTCCGAGCAGAAGCGGAGTGGCCACTTTTCGTAGCTCTTCACCGGCTGGCGGGAGTGCCAGACGTCCCAGTAGTGGGTGTCGCCACGCTGTTCGCCGGTCGCATGCGAGTTGTCGTGTTCCCAACCGCCACGCCATTGGGAGGTGGGCCAGTAGGGCGTGACGTTGTCATGGATCGCGAGTGCGTCGGGCAGTACGCCGTGAAAGAGATCCTCGTAGGCTTTGCGATAGGCGGGCTGCTCACGCAGGGCTTTTTCGTTGAGCTGGACGAGTTCGTTGTTGCCGCACCAAAGCGCGAGCGAGGCGTGGTGACGGATGCGTTTGATCTGGTAATCCGCCTCGGCGCGGACGCTCGCGAGGAAGGCGGGGTCGCCCGGGTAGAGCGTGCAGGCGAACATGAAGTCATGCCACACGAGGAGGCCGAGTTCGTCGCAGAGATCGTAGAAGTCCTCGCTTTCGTAGATGCCGCCGCCCCAGAGCCGCAGGCAATTCATGTTGGCGAGGACGGCCGCGCGAAGATCGCGGGCGTAGTCGGCGCGGGTGAGCGCGGCGACAAAACTGTGGGCGGGAATCCAGTTGGCGCCTTTGATGAAAATGGCGCGACCGTTGACGACGAATTGGAAGGATTCGCCCCACTGGTCTGCGTGGCGATCCAGGACGAGGGTGCGCAGGCCGAGACGTTGTTTGATCGTGCCGAGGTCGCGGCCATCGGCGTCGCGAGCGGTGACGACAAAGTCGTAGAGCGGTTGAGCGCCCTGGCCGGCCGGCCACCACAGCTGGGGATTGGGAACGTCGAGAGCGAGCGGGCCCGCGCCATTTTCGATCCGCGCGACGACCTGGCCGTCGAGAGACAAAGTAACCCAATAGGTTACTCTATTTTGTGGGCGGGCGAGTTCGGGGGCGAGGGCGAGGGAGACCTGGCGGCCCGAGTCGGCGTGGGTTTGGGTAACGCGAACATGGGCGAGGCGGTTGACCCCGCGGGCTTCGAGACGAAGACCTCGCCAGATGCCGGCGGTGACGAAGCGAGGGCCCCAGTCCCAGCCGAACTGACATTGTTGCTTGCGGATGCGCACGCAGTTGCCGACGGGGTCGTTGAACTCGCCCGGCGGCGTGAACTCGGGACGGACATCGCGTATGTAGCGCAGCGCGCTGCCGAAAACGATGCGGAGTTCGTTTGCGCCGGGCAGGAGGCGGGGTTTCACCGACCAGCGGTGACCGATGAACATGTTGTCGGTCGCGGCGATCTTCTTGCCGTTGAGATAGACGGTGGCGACCGTGTCCAAGCCGTCGGCGACGAGTTCGATCTCCTCCTCGGCGAGAAATTTTGCGGAGACATTAAAGACGGCGCGGTATTCCCAGTCGCGTTCTTCGATCCACTGAAGGTCGAGTTCGTTGGTGCCGAAGAAGGGGTCGGGAATTTGTTTCGCGCGGCGAAGATCGGTGTGGACGCAGCCGGGGACCTGGGCGGGAAGCCAGGGTTTCTTCGAAGCGGTGTCGCGGAATTGCCACCGGGCTTTGGTGAGATCGAGGATGGGCATGAAAAAAGGAGGGGAATCGGAGAACAGAAGATAGCAGAACGGCAGGCGTCCGGCATCGCGTGAAATGACAAATATTTTGTCGTTTCAGCCAGAAGGGATTTTCTTCCGAACGGTCAATGCGCGTAAATGCAGTGCCGTTGAATTGCGGACATGCCCGGAGTTATCGATGTAAGCGGGCCTGCCGAGCTTGCGGGGCGGGGAGAGGCCGATGTTTAATGCATACGGTGCGAAAGCTTCGCTCTTCTTCCGGCATGCCTTCTTTTTCCGAGGTTCCCGTTTCTTTGTCCGCACGGTCGAAAGGTGCCTTCGTGGGCCTGCTGGTGTTGGCGGCGACGATCGTCTGTTCGGCCGTGCTGCATTTCCGGGCGATGAACGCCCTGCAAAAGGAAGTGCAGGACAAACTCATGCGGACGGCGATGGCGATCGCAGCGCGCATGGACGGTGACCTGCACCGAACGTTCACGGATCGCTCGCAGGAAGCGGGGGCCGATTATGAGAAGGCGATGACGCCGCTGCGGGATGCGCTTTATTGGCGTCAGGATGGCAAGCCGTTGCGGACGGACTATCGCTACATCTACACCTGCATTTTGAAGGACGGAGAGGTTTACTTCGTTCTTGATCCGACCCCGCCGGGGCGGATTCGGCCGGACGGTATCGAGGAGAAATCCCACATCATGCAGCCGTATGCGAATGCGAGTGAGGGATTGCTCGGGACCTTGCGCACGGGGCGGCCGACCGCGGATCGTCATCCGTATGTCGACCAGTGGGGCACGTTCATCAGCGGGTATGCGCCGTTTTATGATTCGGAGGGAAAGCAAGCGGGGGCGGTGGGAGTCGACTGGAAGGCGGAGACTTATGCGGCGCGTTTGGACGGCATCCACCGGGCGTGGTATTTGCAGGTGGTTATCTGTCTGGCGGCGGGATTGTTGTCTGGAGTGGGCACGGCCCTCGCGCTGGCGCGACGCGAGCGGGCGGAGGCGGTTTGGCAGCAGGCAGTCGAGGAGACGCGGCGCAATCGCGAGCGCTGGCGGATCATGGTCGAGACGTTGCCGAAGCCGGCCGCGCATTTGCAGGACGGCGAATTATGGATCAACGAGCCGTTGGAGAAGTGCCTGGGTTACGCGCGTGGCGAGCTCACGTCGGTGGACCAGTGGTTCACCCGGCTTCGGGGCAAAGATGCGGCGGAGGCGCGGGCTCTTTACGAAGCGGATCGTGCCGGGGGGTTCGTACGTTCGCGAGAGATTCAAGCGTGCACGGCGGATGGGACGTTGAAGCATTTTGAGGTCGCCGCACATGCCTACGGTCCGGGTGAGGTATGGCTCCTGGATGACATCACCGAGGAAAAGGCCTACAAGACACGATTGATCGCGGCACGCGAGGAGGCGGAGGCCGCGGTGCGGTCGAAGGGGGTTTTTCTGGCGACGGTGAGTCACGAGATCCGCACGCCGATGAACGGGGTGATCGGCATGACGAACCTGTTGATCGAAACATCGCTGGCGCCGCATCAGCGCGAGATGGTCGAGACGATTCGCAGCTCGGGCGAGGCGTTGGTCGTGGTGATCAACGACATTCTCGATTATTCGAAGCTTGAGTCGGGAGGCATGGAGCTGGAGGCGGAACCTTTCGATGTGCGGTCGTGCGTGGAGGACTGCCTGGATCTGTTCGCGGGCCTTGCGGCTGGAAAAGGATTGGTGTTGGTGGGGGCGGTTTCCCCCGGCCTGCCGGCGGCGATCCGCGGCGACTGCGCACGCCTGCGTCAGGTGTTGTGCAACCTGATTGGCAACGCGATCAAGTTCACCGAGCGAGGTGAGGTCGAGGTGCGGGTGTCGGCCGAGGAGGGGGCGTCCGCGACGCCGGGGGCCTTGACGTTACATGTCGCGGTGCGAGACACGGGCATCGGCATCCCTGCCGAGCGGATGGACCGGCTTTTCCGGAGTTTCAGTCAGGCCGATTCCTCGACGGCGCGCAAATACGGCGGGACCGGGCTTGGACTGGCGATTTCGCGCCGACTGGTGGAGTTGATGAGAGGATCGATCTCGGTCGAAAGCACGCCGGGCAGGGGATCGATGTTCTCCTTCACGTTTCCGACAACGGTGGAACCGGCGATGGCGGGATCTCCACAGCCGCCGTCGGCGCTCGCGGGCAAGCGGGTCCTGCTGGTGGAAACGCATGCGGGCTGGGCCGAGGCGACGGCTTCCACGCTTCGGCGTATCGGTGTGGTCTGCACCGTCGCGCCGGATACAGGGCGGGCGTGGGCGGCGCTTCGGTCGAAAACGTCTTGGGATCTGCTTCTCGTGGACCTGCAGATGCCGGGAGGCGGGCTGGATTGGTGGCGACAGGTGCGCGCGGAAGTCGCATCGCCGCCGCCGGCGTTGGGTCTTTCAACGATTTTGAGCGAAGATGTGCGCGGGGAAACGCGGGCTGCGGGCATGGCGCGGTTGCTGCAAAAGCCGGTGCGCACCGCAGTGCTTTGGCAGGCGGCCACGGAGGCGATCGTTCCGGAACGATCGCCGTCCCGAGTTCCGTCGGCGGCGTTCGACGGCAAGCTCGCCGATCGCCGTCCGTTGCGAATCCTGGTGGTGGAGGACAATCCGGTGAACCGGCTCGTGACGGTGCGTCTGCTCGAACGCTTCGGCTATCGCGCCGATGTAGTGGAAGACGGATACGAGGCGGTGCGCATGGTCCGCGACCGGCCCTACGATGTCGTTTTCATGGACCTGCAGATGCCTGGACTGAATGGATATGAGACGACAAGGCGGATCGGCGAGTTGCTGCCCGAAGGGCGTCGTCCGTGGATCGTGGCGCTCACCGCCAACGCGATGAACGACGATCGTGAGCATTGTCTGCGTCTGGGCATGGACGACTACGTGTCGAAACCGATCCGGCTAGTCGATTTCGAGCGGGCGCTGCGAGCCGTTCGAGGGCCGGACGAGTCCGCCCAGCAGCTTTCGTGAACGTGTGATGGAGCGCGGATTTTTCCGCGGATGCCGCCATGTGGACCTCGGGCCAGAGTAACCTATTGGGTTACTTTACCTCCGGAGGTGCATCTTTAAGCCGTCGGTTCAACCAGCGTCGTTACCTCGGCTGCCACGTTCGACTGCAGGGATCCGGTCATGGGGCGGTGTTGGTATTGACTGAAACGAACGGTTGTTTGTCGTTTTGGCCATGGGCAACAGTCGTGGTATCAAGTCCCCGTTTCGGGTGCAGGTGGTCGCGCAGGAAAATCTGGAGTATTTTCGCGACACCGTGCTGGGGGTGCGGCGCTATGGTTTTTCCACGGGGCGACTGGTGTTTGCCGACCGGTGGCTGGACCACGAGTTGGCCGGAGATCTGAAGAAACGGGTGAAGCGGGAAGGCATTCAAGGCATCGTGGCCGTGATCCACACGCGGGCGATGGAGCGGAGGTTCGCGGCGCTCGGGGTACCGGTGGTGAATATCTCCAATTCCATCGTGCATCCGCGGCTTCCGGTGGTGACGCAGGACGATGTGGCGGTGGGCCGACTGGCGGCGGGACACTTGCAGGCGTGCGGGTGTCGGGCGTTTGGTTTTTGGGGGCAGGCGGGGGCGAGTTACTCCGAAGAGCGGCTGGCGGGTTTTTATGACGGGTTGGGTGCGGGGAAGGGGAACGCGTCATTGGCGGTGGAACGCTGTGCAGACGGGGCGGAAACTCCGGCGGATTTGTATGCGAGAATGCGCGGGTGGTTGGCCGGGCAGCCGCGTCCGTTGGGTTTGTTCGCGGTACTGGACACCTATGCGTTGCTGTTGATGCGGGCGGCGCGCGACCTCGGGTGGCGGGTGCCGGAGGACGTGGCGGTGCTTGGGGCGGGTAACGAGGATTTTTGGGTGGAGTTTGAAAGCGTGCCGTTGTCGAGCGTCCGGTTGCCGGCGCGGCAAATCGGGCATGAGGCGGCGGCGTTGTTGGATCGGATGATGTCGCGCAAGATGCGGGCGGGATACGAGCGCGGTGTACGACTCGGCGGTGCGGAGATCGTGGCGCGGCGGTCCACGGATGTCATTTACGCGGAGGATGAGGCGGTCGCGCGGGCGGTGCGGTTTATTCGCGAGCAGGCCGCGGGGAATCCGTATGTGGGCGACGTGGTGAAGGCGGCGGGCGTGTCGCGTTCGGCGCTGCAGATGCGCTTTCGCGCGGCGTTGGGGCGATCGATCCTTGCGGAAATTCAGCGGGTGCGGGTGGCGCGGGCGCAGGAACTGCTGGCGAATACGGAGTTGAAGCTGGCGGTGGTGGCGGAGCGATGCGGGTTTCCGAATTCGCAGCGATTCAGCGTGCTATTCCGGGAGACGTCGGGGTTGTCGCCGAGCGAATACCGGCGGCAGTTCCGGGAGCGGTGAAGCGCGAGCCGCCGGGGTCTTTCTCGTAATCGTCTTACTCGTTCTTGTTCTCCTCCGGAAAATCGGCCGAAGAGAACGAGAACGAGTAAGAGAACGACGCGGAGGGGTTTAGCTGAGGAGCTTTTTGTTGGCGCGGATGAGCGCGAGGCGTTGGTCGACGGCTTTGCGGGTGGTGAGGGCGTCCTCGGGCGTGTTGAGGCACCAGTCCACGAGCTTGTCCACGCTGCTGCGGGCGACGTAGCAGCGGGTGTCGGAACCGGCGTAGTAGATGAGCACGGTCTTCGCTTTATCCGGGAGTTGCACCCAGCCGTTGGCGAACGTGACGTTGGACACATCGCCGAAACCTTCGCCGCCGTAGGGCGCGAGGAAGTGTCCGCCCGGGCGGGCGATGACCCGTGAAGGATCCTCGAGCGAGGTCATGAACATGTAGAGCACGTAGCGAAGCCCGGCCGCGCAGCCGCGCACGCCATGGGCAAGGTGGAGCCAGCCTTTGTCGGTCTTGATGGGCGCGGGGCCCTGGCCGTTTTTGACTTCCTTGATCGTGTGGTAGTGGCGTCCGTCGATGATCTTCTCGGGGCCGGTGACGCCGGTGTTGATGTCCTTGCAGAGGGTCCAGCCGATGCCGCCGCCGGAGCCGACGTCGATGAAGCCGTCCATCGGGCGGGTGTAGAGCGCGTAGCAACCATCGACGAACTCGGGATGGAGGACGACGTTTCGCTGCTGGGAGGCGGGGGTCTTGATGTTGGGAAGGCGTTCCCACGTTTTGAAATCCTTGGTGCGGACGACGCCGGCTTGGGCGACGGCACTGGAGAGATCGCCGGGCTTGGCCTTGGGGTCCTTCGACTCGGCGCAGAACACGCCGTAGATGCAGCCGTCCTCGTGGAACGTGATGCGCATGTCGTAGACGTTGGTCTCGCCGGGGACTTCGGGCAGGTCGACGGGCTCGTCCCAGAAGCGCCAGTTGTCGATTCCGTTGGGCGACTCGGCGATCGCGAAGATGCTCTTGCGATCATAGCCCTCGAAGCGAACGACCATGTGGACCTTCTTTTTCCAGTAGAAGGCGCCGGGGTTGAGCGTGGCGTTGACGCCGAGTCGCTCCATGAGAAACGGGTTGGTCGCGTGGTTCAGATCGAAGCGCCACTCGATGGGAGCATGGCGATAGGTGATCGCGGGAAATTGAAAACGATCGAACACGCCGTTGTCCCACTCGACATCGACGGGGTTGCGGCGCTTGAGGAGCTTCTCATGGGCGGCGCGGAGTTTTTTGAGGCGGGCGGTCCAGGCGGCGGGAGCGCGCGCGGGGATGGCGGATTTTTGGGAGGCCTTGGAGGGGCGCTTGGAGGAGGACGACGACTTGCGTGCGGTTGCCATAGGGAATGCGGGGTTGAGGCCTTCATTATGCCGGGAAACGGCGGGTTCGTCGTTGTCGATAACGATAAAAAACATCACGTTTTCGCCACATGCCAATTCAGCAACCCACGCCTCCGTTTCGTGTGCAAATCGTGGTGAATCCGGATCAAGAGTATTTCCGCGAAGTGGTGTTGGGCGTGCGTCATTACGGCTTTGAAACGGGACGGTTGGTGTTTACCGACCGCTGGTTGAAGCACGAGCTGGCGGATTTGCCGCGGGTGGTGAAGCGGGACGGCGTGACGGGGATCGTGGCGGCGGTGCATACGCCGACGATGGAGACGGCGATGATCAAGTCCGGGGTGCCGGTCGTGAACGTGTCGAATTCGATGCGCGTTCCGCGTCTGCCGGTGGTGACACAGGACGACGTGGCGGTGGGGCGACTGGCTGCGGAACACTTGCGCGAGAGCGGGTGCCGGAGTTTCGGTTTTTGGGGGCAGGCGGGAACGAGTTATACGGGGCAACGCTGGCAGGGCTTTCGCGAGGGACTGGCGGGCGTCGCGGCGGTGCAGCGGGCGGAATCTCGAACGGGCGAGGCGCCGGCGCGGACGTTCGCGAGGATGTGCCGGTGGTTGGCGGGACTGGAGCGTCCGGCGGGCGTGTTTGCGGTGCTGGACAGTTATGCGCTGGTGTTGCAACGGGCGGCGCGGGAGTCGGGCTGGCGGGTGCCGGAGGACCTCGCGGTGCTTGGGGCGGGCGACGACGATTTCTTTGTCGAGTTCGAACGCGTGCCGTTGTCGAGCATCCGACTGCCGTCACGAAAAATCGGATACGAAGCGGGTGCGTTGCTCGACCGGATGATCGCGACGGGGGAGAGGAGCGCGGAATCGGTCCAACTGCCGGTGGGCGAGATCGCGTTGAGGCGTTCGACGGACGTGCAGTTTGTGGACGATCCGGTGGTGGCGCGGGCGGTGCGGCTGATGCGCGCGCAGCCGGGAGTGAGGGTGGACGAAGTGGCGCGGGCGGCGGGGCTGGCCAGGTCGGGTCTGCAGCGAAGGTTTTTGCAGGCGCTCGGACGCGGGATGCGGGAGGAAATTCAGCGAGTGCGAATGGCGCGGGCGCGGATGCTCTTGAGCACGACGAACGCGAAGCTGGAGGCGGTGGCGGAACAGTCGGGGTTTGCCAGCGTGCAGCGATTCAGCGCGGGGTTTCGTCAGGTCATGGGTGTGGCGCCGGGCGAATACCGGCGGCGGATCAGAGAGGCGTAGCGGGCTTTTCTCCTCGTTCTTCGTTCTCGTTCTCGTTCTCTTTCTCTTAATCGTTCTCGTTCGTCAGGACATTCCGGAGGAGAGGAAGAAAGAGAAAGATTAAGAGAAAGAGGAATGAGGCGGGTCGGAAGGGTCAGGTCAGGGATTGGCGGAGCAGCAGGCGGCGGACGCCCTCGACGGGAGGATCTTCGAGCGGACGGAGGGTGAGGGAGCTGCGCGTTGCGAGGATGGGCCGGACGGCGGGGTGGGTGAGGATGGGACCGCTGACCGCGGCGCGAAGGGTGTCCAGGTGCCAACCCGGGAAGAGCTTGGCGATCACGTCCTCGGCGAGTTGAAGCAGGGCCGTGACCGACTCGGCGACGATGAGGTGAGCGGCGTGGTCCCCTTCTGCAGCAAGGCGAAGCAGGCCCGGTGCGAGGGCGGCGATCTGTTTGTTGGGATCGGCGTGCTGGTAAAAGTGACGGGTGATCGCGGCGGCGTGGACCAAGCCGGTGTGATCGCGAACCAAGGTCGAAAGGCTGGTGGGAAGCTGCCACCCTTGCAGTTCCAGGAGGGCTTTGCTGATGGCGCGTCGTCCAAGGTCGTAACCGCTTCCGGGATCGCCAAAGCGCCAGCCGGTGCCGCCGGCGTAGTGCAGGGATCCGTCGGGCGCTTGCGCGGCGACGAACGAGCCGGTGCCGGCATGTAGGACGAGACCGGGATGGCCGCGGGTGGCGAGTTCAAGTACGGGGCGCGAATCGTCCAGGGCGGTAACTTCGCCGAAGAGCTCTCCGGCGTTGAGCATTTCGGCGGTCTCGCGCCAGAAGGAAGGCGCGCCGGCCATGCAGAGCAACGTGTGCGACACGGGAAAATGGGCGGCGAGCGTGGCCAACGCTTCTTCCAGCGTGATACGCGCCGCATCGGCGCCAGCGGTATTGGGATTGCAACCACCCGTGAGGCGACGGGCGACGACCTCACCGTGGTCATCGATGAGAATGAGTTCGGTCTTGGTGCCGCCACCATCAACGCCGATTTTCATAGGGTAAGGGAGTGGGGAATCGGAATTTTTTCACCACGAAACACACGAAATACACGAAAGGAAACCGGAGCAGATGTCGTGGCTGGGTTTTGTGTTTTGTGGGGGTCGTGGTGAACAGATTGGAGGAATCACCCGATCAACTTGCTCAAGCGGGTGCGGTATTGCTTCGAGAGTTCGATGTTGGCCTCCATGCCGCCGGGGATGTTTTGGCTGGTGACGAGCGGCAGGGGATGGCCATGGGTTTGCAACCAGTCGATGACCTCAAGGGTCAGGAGGTTCAGGAGCGTGGCGCCAATGAGCGTCGAGGTCGGGCCGGCGAACCGTCCGGGGGCGACCTCGGTGATGGCGTCGCCCGTCACGCCGAGGTTGTCCAAGGTATGATCGGCGATCGCGTGGAGGTTCTGTCCGCCCGGGTGAACCGTCTTGGCGGACGTGCTCATCGCGAGCGAAGTCAGCGCGATCACGATGACGCCTTTTTTCTTGGCGTAGAGGGCGACCTCGATGGGTGAGGCGTTTTTGCCGGAGTTGGAGATAACGACAATGCTTTCGCCGGCGCGAAACTGATAGTGGTGATCGTAGCGTTCGGCGAGGCGGGTACCGTAGCCGACGACGTTTTCCGAAAAGCCGTAACCGGGATCGATCAAGCCGGTGACGGGCATGAGGCCGCCGGCGCGTCCGATGATTTCGCGTCCGATGAGTTCGGAGTGTCCGCTGCCGAAGGTGTGCAGCACTCCGCCGGCGGCGATGGAGGCGCCGATGAGCGGAGCGACCGTGCGGATGACAGGCATGTTTTTCTCGCGGGCGCGCGCGAGCATTTCAGTGGCGGTGGAGTAGTAGGTGTCGGCGAGACTCATGATAAAAGAATCGGATTCTGACGCGGAGCGGTTTGTTCAATAGAAGAACGATACGCTCGCCGATCCGAAGGCGGAGTAGCGGTCCTGGCCTTCAAATTCGATCGTGCGGTAGGCCTGCGTGTAGGTGAATTGCCAGCGCCGGGTGCCGAAGCCGAGGCCGGCGTAGACGTCGGCGACGAAGTTTTTTTTGTCGATCGAAGGACCCTCGCGAAACGTGTTTCCATCGAGGGTAATGTCGCGGGCGATGGCGCGACCATCGGTGGCGGCGAACAGAAAAATATTAAAGGGCGGGCGGCGGAGGCTGTTGGAATCTCCGGAAGGGCGGATGAGATTGCTGCCGAAATCCGAGGGCAGGCGATAGCCGGTGCGCACCTCGAAGCCGGCGTTCGCGTAGGTGAAGACGTTGCCGATGCTCAGGCCGGCGTGCGGAATAAAGTCCGCACCCCAGCCGGTGCGGGCGCCGTCGGTGGAGAAGCGGTATTTGCGTTCGTAGACGAGGTTAAGGCCCACCTCGTTGCGGACCTGATGATCCCAGCCTTTGGCGGTTTCGACGCCGATGAAGCGGTGGTATTCGTTTTGCACTTCACGACCGAGGGCGGCGGGACCGACTACCCCGGCGGTGATCTCGAATACGTCGAGGCGGGCGGTGCCATCGACCTCGGCGGGAGGGTGGTAGACGTGAAACGCGGCTCCGAGATAAAGCCAGGCCGCGTAGGGGCGATCGTCGGGTTGATAGGCGGTGATCTGGGTATCCTCGGGCGTGTAGATATTCTGTCCGAAGGAGAGCCCGAGTTTGTGGGGCTTGTCGGGTTGAACGAGGTCGCCCAACAGGCGGGAGAGTCCGCGGACGGGGGCGGGCACGGACGGATCGGTGAAACTTCGGAGGTCGGTGGAGAGCGCGGAGAACTTCAGACCGTTGGTGTAGTGCCGGTCGGTGCCGGCGAAATATTTGTCGTTCTCGGAGTAGAGGGTAAGGGAGCCGAAGCGAAGCCGCTCGTGTACGACGGGGTCGTCGACATCGTCGGCGAACGCGCAAGGCCCAAGGACCAATGAGGCAATACAGGCTAGGGCGAGCGGGCGGGGGTGGGACATCGGGGTCAGTTTTCCCAGCGACCGTAGATACCGCAGGGGAGGACTTTGCCGTCGGCCTTGATCGGCAGTCCGACTTCGCCGCCCGTGATCGTGCCGCCGCGGCCGGCCATCAGTTCGGTGAGAAGATTGACCACGACCGTGGGTGAGAGGCGGGCGGTGTAGGCGTTGATGAGCAGGAAGAGCGGTTTCGGCGTGAGGAGTTCGCGGCACTCTTTCAGCAAGGGCCAAAGGTGTTCCTCAAGTTTCCACATCTCGCCGGTGCTGCCGCGGCCGTAGGTGGGCGGGTCCATGATAATGGCATCGTACCGTTTGCCGCGCTTGAGTTCGCGGCGGACGTACTTGAGGCTATCGGCGGCGAGGTAGCG
>JANJTQ010000215.1 GCA_024711005.1 Opitutaceae bacterium
TCACGCCCGGCGAGCTGCCGGCCGGCTCCGCGCAGGCCCACGTCGAGAAGGGCCCCAAGGCCTTCGACATCGACATGCTCCGCTGCATCTATTGCGGCCTCTGCCAGGAAGTCTGTCCCGAGGAGGCGATCTGGCTGCAAAACCAGTTCTCGATGAGCGGCTACACCCGCGCCGAGATGGTGAACAACAAAGCCAAGCTCTACGAACTCGGCGGCACGCTCCCCGACCAGCACTTCAAGTGGGATAAAAAGAAAGCCGCCGAAGAACACGGCAACGAGCACTAAAAAACCAAAAAGCTGAAGGACTGAAGGGCTGAAAAACTGAAAGGAAAAAACAGCATCGTTTATCCGCCCGCTCCTTCCCAAGCGCCTAACCCTTCCGAGCCTCAGCCTTTCAGACCTTCAGTCTTTCCGCCTTTCCCGTCATGTCCGACATCTTCTTCTATCTCTTCGCCGCGCTGACCGCCGGCTCCGCGCTCGCGGTGGTGTTTACCAAGAACACCGTCGCCTCCGCGCTCAGCCTCCTGGTGAGCCTCGTGGGCGTATCCGCGCTCTTCATCCTGCTCGACGCCTTCCTCCTGGCGGCGCTCATGGTGTTCGTTTACGCGGGCGCGGTTGTCGCGTTGTTCCTCTTCATCGTGATGCTGATCGACAGCCATGGCGGTGATCGCAAGCCCTTCAAAAAGGCGACCCTCGTCTCCGGGTTTCTGGCCTTTGCCCTTCTGGTGCTCGGCCTCGCATCCTTCGCGAAACGCGGCGCCCAAGAGGTGATCGCCTTCGACGCACCGTCCGCGAGCGTACCGGTTGGCGCCAGCCTGCGCGCCTATGGCGAACAACTCTTCACCACGTATCTGCTCCCCGTGCAGATCGTCGGTTTTCTTCTGCTCATCGCCATGCTTGGCGTGATCGTGCTCAGCAAAAAATTCGAAGGCATGGAGGACGTCAAATGACCGTGGGACTCAACGAATATCTCTATCTCAGCGCCGTGCTGTTCGCCATCGGCTTCTTCGGCGTGCTCCTCCGCAAGAACACCCTGGTGATCTACATGTGCCTTGAGCTCATGCTGGTCGCCTCGACCGTCGCGCTCGTCGCCTTCTCGCATTTCAACCGCACGATGGACGGCAACGTCTTCGTGTTCTTCATCCTCACCGTCGCCGCCGCCGAGGTCGCCGTCGGCCTCGCCATCATCGTGGCACTGTTCCGTCGCCGCCAGACAATCCAAGTCGAGGAACTTAACGCGCTGAAGAACTGATATACAAACGAGTTAAAACAAGGATATCACATTTTGTGACATCCTCGGCAAACGCTGTGACCTCTTCCTCAATAGTTCAAACCGAGCACATCCAGAACCGAATTCTCGTGTTCCGTGGGCAGCGCGTGCTTTTGGACAGCGACCTGGCCGCTATTTATGAGGTGCCGACCAAAAGGTTGGTCGAGCAGATGAAGCGCAACGCGTCGAAATTCCCTGATGATTTCGTTTTTCAGCTCACTCGAGACGAGTGGTCTTCGGTGCTTTCATCTCGATCATCCGTCGTTGAAAATAAGGAAGATACAAGCATGTGGTCGCAAAATGCGACCACATTCCCGCAGCGCCGCCGGTTGACCAACTTGCCTTACGCCTTCACCGAACACGGGGCGCTTCAAGTGGCCAGCATCTTGAATAGCCCGGTCGCCGCTCAGATGAGCATCGCCGTCATTCGTGCTTTCGTTCAGCTCCGCGCCCTCATGGTCGATCACAAGACCCTTCGCGCCAAACTCGCCGAACTCGACGCCCGTGTCGGCGCGCACGACGAACAGTTGGCCGCCATCGTCGAGGCCATTCGCGAACTGGCCGTCCCGGTCACTCCCGAGAATCAACGCAAGATCGGTTTCCACCGCGGCAATCGCTAACCTCCCTTTTCCTTACATGTCAGCCCACTGCATCGCTCTCATCACGCTGCTCGCGCCGCTCGCCTCGGCCGCGATTATCGCGTTGTTCCTGCGCCGGCAGGGCACGCTTGCCGCCACCTTGTCCACGCTCACCGCCGCGCTCATCGCCGCCGGCGGACTTTCGCTCGCCTTCACCGGCGCCCGCTTCGATGGCACGGTCGACTGGCTGACGCTCGGCAACTTCACGCTCTTGCTCGGCATCAAGTTCGACGACTTGGCCGCGCTCATGATCTCCGTGGTCGGCGTGGTCGGCCTCTGCGTTCACGTGTTCTCGCTCGGCTACATGCACGACGACGCGGCCAAGGCCCGCTATTTCGGCGGACTCTCGATCTTCATGTTTTCGATGCTCGGGATCGTCCTCGCGGACAACCTGTTCATGATTTTCATCTTTTGGGAATTGGTGGGCTTCAGCTCCTACATCCTCATCAATCACTATTACGAACGGCAGTCCGCGGCCGATGCCTCCAAGAAGGCGTTCATCGTCAACCGCGTGGGCGACTTCGGTTTTCTCCTCGGCATCATCGCCTGCTATTACGCCTTCGGCACCGTCAACCTCGCCGAGATCACCGACAAGGTTCAGGGTGGCACCGCCGTCGCCGCGATGATTCCGTTGCTTCTCTTCTGCGGTGCCGTCGGCAAATCCGCTCAAGTTCCCCTCCACGTCTGGCTCCCCGACGCGATGGAAGGCCCGACACCCGTCTCGGCGCTCATCCACGCCGCGACGATGGTGGCCGCCGGTATCTTCATGCTGTGCCGCATCGAGCCGCTCTTCGCCGCCGCTCCGGTCGCGTTGACCGTTGTAATGTGGGTGGGTGCGATCACCGCGCTCTACGCCGCGCTCTGTGCGATCACGCAGAGCGACATCAAGAAGGTCCTCGCTTACTCCACGCTCTCCCAACTCGGCTACATGGTCGCCGCGTTCGGTCTCGGTCGCCTCGACATCCTGCCGGAAGGCGAAACCGGCAAGCTCACCTTCATCACCGCCGGCGCCGCCGCCGCGATGTTCCACCTGACCACCCACGCCTTCTTCAAGGCCCTCATGTTCCTTGGCTCCGGCTCCGTCATCCACGGCTGTCACCATGAACAGGACATCTTCAAGATGGGCGGCCTCGCAAAGAAGATGAAGTGGACCTTCATCACCTTCACGATCGGCGTGCTTGCCATCATCGGCATGCCCGGTCTGGCCGGCTTCTTCTCCAAGGACGCGATTCTCTATCTCGCGATGGAGAACAACACCCCGGTCTTCATCATCCTGGCTTTCAGCGCGGTGCTCACCGCGTTTTACATGACGCGTCTCTGGCGCCTTGTGTTCTTCGGTGCTCCCCGCAGCGACGCCGCCTCGCATGCGCATGAAGGCGGTTTCTCCCTGGTACTGCCCTTGATCGTTCTCGCGATTCTCTCCGCGGCAGGCGGCTACACCGCGCTTTACGGCAATGTCTTCGATGCGGTTTGGTCACAGATTCCCGTCGCCCACGGTTCCGCCCACACGACGATCCTCATCGTGAGCGTCGCCGTCATGGTGTTGGGCGCAGGGTTCGCCTTCCTGCTCTACAAGCCGGCATCCACCGATGCGCTTGCGGCCAAGTCGCCCGGGCTCTTCGCGTTGCTGGCGTTGCTCAAGGAATCCTTCGACGCCGCCTACAACTGGTATGTCGCCAAGGTTCAGCAGCGCTTCGCCATGCTGGTCGAATTCCTCGAACGCATTTTCCTCTCCGGGCTGATCATTCGCGGTCTCGCGGGTGTGGTTGGTCTGGTCGGCCTCGGCGCTCGTGCGCTGCACGTCGGCAGCCTGCATGCCTACGTCTATTGGTTCCTCTTTGGCGCGGCCATCCTCTGGGCCTTTGCCGGTGGCTGGCTCAACTAACGCTCTGTTTTCAACGTCATGTTCTCCCATCTTCTTCTGCTCTCCATCGCGGCGCCTCTCGCGGCCGCGGCGGTGATCTCCGCCGGCCTTCCGACGCGCGCGGCCAAATTCGTCGCCACCCTCGGCTTCGCGCTGCCCGCGCTCATCGCGCTGCACGTCTGGTACCACTTCCCCGCCGGGGTGGGTGCCAACTACGAGTTCATCCAAAGCTACCACACCGGTCTCCAAGCTCTCGGCATCAAGCTCACGCTGGGCCTCAACGGCATCGCGCTTCCGCTCTACGTGCTCGCCGGCCTCGTTGGTCTCGCCGCCGGTCTCTACGCGATCCAGTCCGGCGCCGAACGCCTCAAAACCTATCTCGCCCTCCTGCTCATCATGCAGGCCGGTTTGATGGGTGCCTTCTCCAGCGTGGACATCTTCTTCTTCTACTTCTTCCACGAACTCGCGCTGATCCCGACCTTCATCATGGTCGGTGTCTGGGGCGGCAAGGACCGCGGCTATGCCGCCATGAAGATGACGATCTACCTCACCGTCGGCGCGATGCTTTCGCTCCTCGGTCTCATCGCCATCTACTACAAGAGCGGGGCGGAGAACTTCGACCTGATCACCCTTCGTCAGACGCTGCTCGAAGACGGCATCATCGCCGGCACGCAGAACCACATCTTCGGTCTGCTCATGTTCGGCTTTGGTATTCTGGTTTCCCTCTGGCCGCTGCACACCTGGGCACCTCTCGGTTACGGAGCCGCGCCGAGCTCGGCCGCCATGCTGCACGCCGGCGTGCTGAAAAAGTTCGGTCTCTACGGCCTCGTTCAGATCGCCGTGCCGCTCCTCCCGCTGGGTGCCACCCACTGGGCCATGCCGCTCGCCTGGCTCGCCGTCGTCGGCAACCTGATCGTGATCGGCCTCATCACCATCGCCCAGCGCGACCTCAAGCAGATGGTCGGTTACAGCTCGGTCATGCACATGGGCTATGCCTTCCTCGGCGTCGCAACCCTGTCCGCCGTCGGCGCGGGCGGCGTCGTCCTCATGATGGTGGCGCACGGTTTCTCGGTCGCGCTGTTGTTCCTCCTCTCGACCAGCGTCTATCACCGCACCCAGACCTTCGACCTCACGGAAATGGGCGGCCTCGTTCAAAAGGCCCCGGTCCTCGCCGCGTTCTTCGTCACCGCCACCATGGCCAGCATCGGTCTCCCCGGCCTCGCCAACTTCTGGGGCGAACTCACGATCTTTGTCGCCGCGTGGAAATTCTCGCCGCTCCTCACCGTGCTCGCGGTCTCCGGCGTGGTCATCTCCGCGATCTACGGCCTGCGCGCCGCCGCCCGCGTGTTCTTCGGACAACCGACCGAGGCCTTCGCCAAAGTCATCGCCGAAAAGCCCCCGGTGGACCTCCGCTGGTCCGAGAAGATCCCCGCGCTCATCCTTCTCGCCGCGCTGTTCTTCATCGGCTTCTGGCCCAAGTCCCTCTCCGTCCCGCTCAACGCCGCGCTGGAGGAAGTCTATCCCTCCAAGGCGCCGGTCATCACCATCGTCGGCCAATAACGGAATCAGACCTTCGACACAGAGCGCACAAAACTCGGACACGGAGAACACAGAGTTCAACCCGCCGATCCCAACCACGCTATTCACGCTTTTAATTATTCTCACACCCACAGCTCTCCGTGACCTCTGTGTCCGCGTTCTGTGACCTCTGTGATCACTCCGACTCCGCCTTCCGCCTCCCACTTTTGCCCATGTCTCCCGAACTCATTCACGCAGCCGCCGACAACCGCTGGGCCGCGATCGCTCCCGAGATTTCCCTCGGCTGTCTCGCTCTGTTCCTCCTCGTGCTGGAGGTGTTTCTTCCCAAAAAGAAGCACGTCATCATCCCCACGCTGGCCATTGTCGGCCAGATCGGCCTGCTGATCGGCTTTCTCTGGAATCTGCGCGACGCGTCCTTCGTTGCCCACGAGACCTTCAACGGCCTCCTGCGCCATACGCAAGAGGGCCAGTTCATGCGCGTGTTCTTCATGCTGTCGTCGATCCTCGTCAGCATCCTCGGGGTCATCGCACTCGCGAAGCAGAAGATGCCCAAGATCGAGTTCTTCCACATCGTGATGGTCGTCTCCGCCGCGATGATGCTGCTCACCCAGAGCAACCACTTCGTCCTCTTCTTCGTCGCCCTCGAAACCGTCACGGTCGGGTTCTACATTCTCGTCAGCTATTTCCGCAGCAGCCCGCTTTCGCTTGAAGCCGGCCTCAAATACCTGATCACCGGCGCGCTCAGCTCCGGCATCCTGCTCTTCGGCATCGTGCTCCTCTACGGTGTCGCCGGCAACCCGACCCTCCCCGGCTCCTCCGCCGAGTCGATGAACTTCAACGCGCTTCGCGTCTTCCTTGAAGCCAACCCCGAGAACTTCCTCGCGAGCGTTGGCATCGTCTTCGTGCTCGCCGGCGTCGCCTTCAAGATCGGTGCGGTCCCCTTCCAAATCTGGATTCCCGACGTCTACCAAGGCGCCCCCACGCCCGTCACCGCGTTCCTCGCCGTCGCCTCCAAGGCCGCCGGTTTTGGTGTCCTCCTTATCCTGACCCAGCGCGTGTTCCCCTCCTACAGCGACCTGACCACCCCGGTGCTTTCGGCCATGGCGATCGCGACGATCCTCTTCGGCAACCTGGCCGCGCTCACCCAGCACAACGTCAAACGCCTCATCGGCCTCTCCGGTGTGTCGCACGCCGGATATCTGCTCATTGCGGTGATCGCCGCCAACACGCAGCCGCTGGCGATCGGTGCGGTTTACTTTTACCTCTTCGCCTACCTGCTCGCTTCGTTTGCGGTGTTCGGTGTGATGACCCACATCGCCGGCCCCAACGACGCCGATCAAGACCTCGAGCACTACACCGGCCTGGCCAAGACGCACCCGTTCCTCGGTGCGGTGCTGGCTATCGGCATCGGCTCGCTGGCGGGTATCCCGCCGCTGGCCGGCTTCATGGGCAAGCTCTTCATCTTTATCGCCGCCTTCAAAGCAGGCCTCTACACGCTGCTCGCCGTCGCGATCATCGGTGTGGTTGTTTCGATCTATTACTACTTCGGCTGGATCAAGGCCGCCTATTTTGAGACCTGGAGCGCGCCCGTGCTTGATGGCGAAACCGACACCCGCCCGACCCGCACTCCGGTGGGACTGATGGCCGGCGTAACGCTGGCCTCGCTGGCGGCGGCCACGATTGTCCTCGGCTTCTACCAAGGAGCGCTCGGCCAGTGGTTACTGACCAAGTAACCGAGCCCATCCACCTCTTCAGCGCCGGGCTAAAACGCCCGGCGCTTTTTTGTGCCCGATTTCCCAGTGGTCAGCAGAAGGTAGGCCGCGGACCGCCTGAAAAGTGGCATGGGCATCCTGCCCATGATTCCGGCAAAACCGCGACATCCCGCCGCGTTCGGTTACCGGAGAGGTAGGGCAGGGACCGCTGGGCCCGCCGCTTCCGAAACCCCGCGATAACTTCCATCCTCCGCATCCCCACGGCAAAAACAACGCGGCCCTCCGCCACAAGTTTGCCTTGCGCACGGGAGTCGGCCAGATACGCCATTATCAGCGTGATGCTCGCCAGCCTTCGTACCCCCTCGCAGAATTCCGGTCGCCCTGTGATGTCGAATTCCGCCGAGGCTTCGCATCCGAACGTATCCAAAAAACGACTCAACCGCCCAGAACTTATTCCCGGATCCAAAAACAACGGAGTATCACCGTCTAGGGGCTCGGTGACGCTTTTGGAGTCACGCTTTTCACAGGCTCATGCCTCTTAAAGCGTCACCCGATCGCGGAATAAACGCCCGGATTTTTCTATAAAAATTCTCAGATAAAGAACTTATCAAGAATATGTCACATACGGGGATTCCATCGCACCACCTGAAAAGCCGTCACTCCGAGTGACGCTGAATAACACTGTTCGGCAATGAAGGATTAGGGAAGCGATTGATCTATAGAAAGGGGGCGAGCCCCTGACGAAAGGCTACGGGAGGCGGACGGTTTATATGAAAGCGAAAGTCTCAAGGAATAATACAGAATCGCTGGATGCGGAAGCGATGGGGCGAAGCCATGCTGCTCAGCTGCCGAGTGCGGCACTCGCCAGCTCCGTCCGGCTCGCGAAGATGATTATGTGTGATCGCCAGTCCGTGCGCTCCGCTGCACTCCGGCCGCTCCGCCGCCTCCATGCAGCGCAGCGCACTCGTCCGGCTTTCGATTGTATATCTCACAAACCCATACCGCCGAACCAGCGGCTGCTATGAAGCCTGGAGTCAAGCGATAGATGATGGAGTTGTGCCTTGT
>JANJTQ010000045.1 GCA_024711005.1 Opitutaceae bacterium
ACTACATGGTCCCCGGCCGGACGCTTACGATGAGCACTACGGCAACCCGATTTAACCGCTTCCGCCAAGAGCGTGGACATCTTTTCCAAGGTCGTTATCAGGCCCTCCCCATCGAGAATACGCAGGTCATGGAGCATGTGATCGATTATGTGCATCTCAATCCGGTGAGAGCCGGGGTGGTGGAAGCCGTCCAAGTCGGTGCGTTTCGATGGAGCAGTCTGGCGCGTTTTCTCAGAGGCTCACGCTTCACAGGGTTGGATCCAGAGGGGGCATTGACCGGGCGAGGATGGAGCGACACGTCCGAAGGCTGGTCGGGCTACGTCGAGCACTTGATCGCGCTGGCGGCAAACCAAGAGGAACAAAAACGGCTCGGCTATGAAGGGTTTTCCACCGGATGGGCCATCGGCAGTAATGACTGGCAACGCACCTTGGCCTCCGAACACAAGAGCATGGCGTTGACGCCCGGATTGGCCGCTCAGGAAACGCGTGCGTTGCGCGAGGCACAATGGCGGGAGTTGCTCGATAAAAAACTCCGGGAGAGCGGCCACTCACAGACCGACGCCTTGGCTGCACCCAAGACCGCCTCGTGGAAACTCCAGCTCGCCAAGTCCGTGCGTACGGAGAGCGGAGCGTCTGTTGCGTGGCTGGCCAAGGAATTGGCACTCGGCGCAGAAGGCACCGCACGTTCGATGATGAGCCGGTTGAAAAATAGCAAAATACAACAATACTCGGCCTGACCCCATTCGCGGAGAGGCCCACGCCGCGGGCAACGCCGGACCAGTTTGATTTCCCTCTCACCCGTAGGGCGTCAGCAAAGCATCGGATTTTTTGAAGACAGCTCCTAAAGCACGGCAAAAGAACGCCGATGAATGGGGGCGAAAACCCATGCTCATCCATAATAAAATCAAAACCAAACTCCTTGTCGCCGCGTTCTCGACGTTGTTAGGCACTGCTTCCTTGTCGGCCGAAATCGTCTTTAGTTGGACGCTCGACCTCAGTCTCGCTTCCGGAACCGATGCCCAACAAATGGACGGTGCGTCGATGACGTTTATCGGAACGGTCACCGACACTACATACACAGCGCAGGGCTGGGGCACTGATGTGACCGCGGTCCTGCCTTCGTTCGATATCGTGGTGTCGGGCTCGGGAAATGCCAACAACAACGGAACCTTTGCCATGACGCTTGATTTCTATGTCCCGACGACCTTAACCGATAACTACGGCTCTTTTGTCGCCTTGGTTAACAGCGGGGGCGGCGCTGCATTTTTCTCATTTGGTGATGCCGACGCAGTTATGACCCTCTTTGGCACCAAACCCGAGAACTCCTCGGCGGTTTTCGGAGGGCCGGTGAGCGCGGCGGATTTCGAAGGAGCAACTCTCAATCCGGACACGCTCCAGATCAGCGGTAGCACGTACAGTTTCGGCAGCGCCTCGATTTCCGTCGTGCCGGAGCCGGCAAGCGCGGCGGCCTTTGCGGGTCTTGCGACCTTGTGCGTTGCATGCGTCGGCCGTCGACGCCGGTCGGCCCGGCGTCCGGAAACGGTGTCCGGAGCTTAATCGCTTTGGGTCGGCACAAGATTGAAGGGGGCAAATCCTTACGTCAGTGATGCCTCTCGAGACTCGCTGCGTATCCGCAGCGGTGCGCCATCGACGACATTACGATTTGCCCTTTTTCGTCCGCTATTTTCCGCCCCCGACACCTTCAAATGCCTATGCAGGGCTGGCGCTCGCGCCAAGCCATCCGGCTGGCGAGCGGCGCGTCGCAAGCGATGGCCCTGCAAACGCCCTTTGGTAGGGTTTCGGCCGACGTTGAGCCAAGGGGGGGCGGGCCGATCCCATTCCCGATAGATCGCCAGGAGTTTTATTGCTCACTGCTCCGGCGTCGGGGAATCGGGAGCGAGCGGCCGGAGGCTGCCCGAGGCGCATCGACACGCGGCTCAGGGAGAACGCGGCGGAGGAAGCCCGCAGGCCGCGCGGTAGAAATTAATCATCGGCTTTGTTGTCAGCTCCTCACGGAACGTTGCGCGGTCCCGCTCCATCAAAATCGAGGCGTAATCGTCCAGCGTAGAACCTTGGAGGCGGATCGATTTCAGATAGTCGCTCATTTTTCCACGAATCGGGCCCGCGCCGGTTCGGTTCTTTGCGACGGCGAGGCCGCTATAGCTGGCCTTATCATTCTCTCCGCTCGAATACACGATTTCGCCACAGATGTAGTTTCGCTGAAACGTCACGTTATGAACTCCGATGTTCATGCCCTGGCGCTGCGCGTTGCGGCCGATCAGCGTCAGGTTTTGAGATTGCGGGCATTCGGGGTCCCGCAGCAGGAGGTTGTCCTCCATCTTGCCGGAGTTCGTGTTGCCGATGCTAAAGCCGCCGCCGTTGTTGAGAAAAAGATTGTTGCGGATGTTTGCCACGACTCCTCCCGCCGTCGGATTCACGCCGTAGGCCTGACCGAACATGGCGGCGATGCCATTTTCCGCCGAGACGTTGTCCTCATACGTTCCGCCTGCGCGCACCATGAACCCTTCGGTTGCCCGGAAGATGAAGTTTCCCCGGCAGACAACTTTCGTCGCTTCCGCCGTGATGTAGCCGGGATGGGAGAAGTACGAAATCGCGTCCACCCCGGGCGTACTGGGATGCTGGATACGATAGAAGACGTTATCCTCCAGCAACAGTCCTTTTGCGGAGGTGAGCACGCCTTGGGCATGCCCGTTTCCCGCGATGAAGATGTCGGCAAGAACACTGCGTCTGAGCCGAAAGTCCTCGATGTTGTGGCCCATATTGAAGCCGAGACTGAAGCCGCGAATTTTCACGTTTTCACAATGCATGTGGCGAAAAGCGGATCCTTGGCCGCGCCACTCCGCCGCGATGTATGAGATCGCAGCCGCCTCCGAGGAGGCGCTTTTCGAGTCTGCAAGACGCGCCGAAGCCAAGAAGCAGACGTCGGTCACCGCAATGTGGGACAGGACCCGATCCGAGCGATACCCGGGGGTGAAGACCAGCGCGTCACCGCCGTTTGCTTCAAGCACCGGCCGCGGTTTTTTTTCGTCTCCGTAGGCGCCCAGGCGCATCCAGCCCGCGTCGGCGCCGGTCGGACCGGATTTTCCCCAGCGGAAATGATTGAGCTCCCAGATGTCTCCGCGTCTGAGCAACAGAACATCCGCTTCGCCGTCTCTGAGTCGATTGTAGCCCGCGGCAAACGTGGCCATCGGGCGCTCACGGGTGCCGGGATGGGAATCATTTCCGCTGTTTGCGACATGGATAATCCGGGCGCCCGGTTGTGCAGGGAAATCGGTCCATCCGCCCGCAGACGCGAAACCGCAGACGAAGCGCACGAGCACTATAACAACACTACATCGCAGCAGAGCGGAGATCATAGGCAACGGACGGATGCCATCCTTTCGCCAAGGGCCGGGCAAAAGGATACCGTTAACTTCTTTAGGTTACCCTAACGTCCCAATGAACGGGACGAGATTTCCCGCGAATGAAACACCGAAAGGTGCCGTCAGATTACCTCGATACGGCCCCTCTCAATTGAATTTCTACGGCTAAACCGCGGCGAAATACCCTCCGGGTATTCCTTGGTCATTCACCACCGAAATCTGCTCGCCATCTTACCCCGCTACTCCGCCTTCAATTGAATTGTGACGGCTTGGGCACACGGCTTAACCTGCGCGCATGGAAATCACCCCATGGGCTGATCTGAGCGACGAGGCGTTGCTCGAAAAAAGGATCTCCCAACTTGGCCTGAGCCTGACGGACACGCCGCTGCAAGCACTGGTGCAGCAGCTCCATGATGAGCTTTCCGCGAAGGGTCTGATGTTTCATCCGCCCTGCCATGTGGGCGACGAATGGTTCGTGCCCGTGGGCATTCCGGCGATTTTTGTGCCGTTTTTCCTCACGCACGAGCGTCTGCG
>JANJTQ010000221.1 GCA_024711005.1 Opitutaceae bacterium
GCTCTCGGAGTCGTCGGGGGTCGGCTGCCGGGCGCTCTTTGGGTTAAAGCCGAGAATGTCGGCGAGCGAGGCGGCCTTGATGTGGTGGGGCTGCGACGGCTTGGCTAGCTTGGCGGGATCGATCAGCTTGGTCGTCTTTACGGGCACCTTGGGTGCCGTGACCAAGGTGTCGTCGACCTTGGCGGTCTTGGCGATCTCGCGAATCTCGTCGAGCGAGAAGGCGATCGGGCGGATCGGGCCTTTCTTTTGAAGAATCCGGCTGCGGAGATCATCGCGCGCAGAAGACTTGGCGACCGGGGCGGCTTTGGACGCGACGGTGGATTTTGCGACCGGCTTTTCAGCTTTGGCGGGAGAGGAGGAGATTTTTTTATCGGACTTCACTGGTGCAGACTTGTGGGCCGGTTTGACGGCGGGAGCGGAATGGGATTCTGCGGCGGGCTTGCGAGCGGGCTTTGGAGCGGGCTTGCGGGCCTGTTTCGGAGCCGGCTTGGGAGCCGGTTTGCGAATCGTTGCCGATTTGCGAACCGGTTTGGAAGCCGGCTTGGCCGCGGGTTTCTTGGAAGAAGGTTTCGGAGATTTTTTTACGGGCTTCGTCGGAGATTTTTTAGCGGCCGGTTTTACTGGTTTGCCAACAGGCTTCTTTTTCGGAGCAGGGGCAGGCTTTTTTGTTTTTTTGGCCATGATGATTGTAGGGTGACGAAGAAAAAGGTTTCACGTTTTCAACGCTTCGGCGCATCTCGGGCAAACTTCCCCATGGGAGGTCTCCTCAAGCTTCGGCACCCAGCGCCAGCAGCGCGGACACCGGACATGGCCGAGTTCCTCGCAGTGGCGAACGGTGGCCGTCAGCGGAATCGGATCGGGAGTGCCCGACGTGGCGGGAGTGAGGGTGACGTGAGAGACGATGAAAAGCTCGGGAAGAAAATCGCGGTGCTTTTCAAGGGTCGTGAAAATTGTGTCGGTCGGCGCGGCCGTGAGGGTGATCGCGGCGTCCAATGATTTGCCAATCTTGCCGGCCTGACGGGCGGGCTCGATCGCTTCGTTGACGAGTGCGCGCACCTTGAGGAGCGCGGCGACGTCGGCTTCGATCTCGGGAGCGGTCCATGCGGCATCCGCGACGGGCCAGTCCTGAAGATGAATCGGGTCGCTGGTGAACTCGGTCTTTGTCGTGGCGTAGGACCAGGCCTCGTCCGCGGTGAAGGTGAGGACGGGGGCGAGGATTTTGACGAGAACCTCGAAGATGTGATGGATGGCGGTCTGCGAAGAGCGACGCAACGGGCTGGCGGTGCCGAGCGTGTAGAGCCGGTCCTTGAGGATGTCGTGATAGACGGCCGAGAGGGTGACGGAGCAGAACGAACTCACGGCCTGGATGACGCGGTGGTATTCGTAGGCGTCATACGCCGCGGTGGCGTCCGCAAGGAGCTTTGCGGTCTGGTGCAATGCCCAGCGGTCCAACGTATCGAGCAGGGCGTAGGGCAGGGCGTCGGTCGCGGGGTTGAAATCGCAAAGCGTGGAGAGTTGGTAGCGGAGCGTGTTGCGCAGATTGCGATAGCCCTCGGACGCGTTGTTGAGAATTTTTTCGGAGAGGGTGATGTCCTGCGTGAAATCCTGTGACGCGATCCAAAAGCGGATGACGTCGGCCCCGTATTGCGCGATGAAGTTGTCGGAAGTCGGGGGCTTTTCGTATTGGCCGGACTTGGAGATCTTTTTGCCGTCCTCGCCGACGATGAAGCCGTGGGTAAGCACGGCCTTGTACGGGGCGCCGCCTTGAGAGATGACGCCGGTCCAAAGGGAGGATTGGAACCAGCCGCGGTGCTGGTCGGAGCCTTCAAGGTAGAGGTCGGCGGGCCATTGGGTGGCGCCTTGTCGGTTCTTCAACACGGCGGCGTGCGAAGAGCCGGAGTCGATCCATACGTCGAGGGTGTCGCGACCGGCGGTGAGCTCGGACGCGGCGGGCCAGCCGGAGGGGAGCGCAACTCCGGCGAGAATCTCGGTCGCGGGGAGTTCGTACCAGAGGTTGGTGCCGTGCGGGTGGCTGGCGATCTTGTCGGCGACGGCGCGAATGACGCCCGCGTCGATGAACGCGTTTTTATGCGCGTCGTAAAAGGTGATGATCGGCACGCCCCAAGAGCGCTGGCGGCTGATGCACCAATCGGGACGGGCCTCGACGGCACCGCGGATGCGGGACTCGCCCCAAGCGGGAATCCACTGGACGCCGGCGATCGATTTGAGCGCGGTTTCGCGTGGCGATGGAGCGTCGGCGTTGGCTTTGCGATCGAGGCCGACGAACCACTGGTCGACGGCGCGGAAGATGATCGGGGTCTTGGAGCGCCAGCAGTGCGGGTAGCTGTGCGTGTATTTGGCTTTGGCGAGGAGGGCGCCGGCGCCGGCGAGTTTTTTCAGGACCGCGAGATTGGCAGGCGAAGGCTTTTTGGCGGCGAGATCCTCGACGGTTTCGAGCGTGGTGATGCCGACCAGATCGGCCGGGACCTGGCCATCGTCGAGATAGCGACCGTCTGCGCCGACGGGGCAGTAGATTTCCAGCTTGTAGCGCAAGCCGGTGAGGTAGTCCTCCGCACCGTGTCCGGGCGCGGTGTGCACGGCGCCGGTGCCGCTGTCGGTCGTGACGTAGTCGGCGAGAACGACGGGCGAAGCACGGTCGATAAACGGATGGCGTGTGGCAAGACCCTCGAGCTTTGCGCCCGGAAGGACCAATGACCATTGACCAATGACCGATGACGGATCGGGGTGCTTGGCGGCTTCGAGGACGGAGGGAGCGAGGGCTTTCGCGACGACGATGCGCTCGGCGCCGAGATCGGCCACGACGTATTCAATCTCCGGATGCAGGGCGATCGCCAGATTGGCGGGAATCGTCCAGGGGGTGGTCGTCCAGATGACGACGAAGAGGGGTTTGTCCGACGGGAGGTTGAACTTCGCGGCCTCGGCGGTCGGGACGGCGAACTTCACCCAGATGGCGGTCGAGATGTGGTCCTTGTATTCGATCTCGGCCTCGGCGAGGGCGGTTTCGAACGGGATCGACCAATAGACGGGTTTCTTGGAGCGGTAAACGAGGTCGTTTTCGACGAAGGACGAGAAAGTGCGGATGATGTCGGCTTCGTAAGCCGGGGCCTTGGTCTTGTATTCGTTTTTCCAGTCGGCCTGAACGCCGAGGCGCTTGAATTGCTTTGTCTGGGTGGCGATCCAGCTTTCGGAAAATGCGTCACAGAGGGAGCGCATTTCGGCGGTGGAGACCTGCTTGTTCTCGGCCTGGAGGCCGCGCATCACCTTTTGCTCGATGGGAAGACCATGGCAGTCCCAGCCGGGTACGTAGGGCGTACGGTATCCGCGGAGGGATTTGTAGCGAAGCGTGATGTCCTTGAGCGTCTTGTTGAGCGCGGTGCCGATGTGGACATCGCCGTTGGTGAAGGGCGGGCCGTCGTGAAGGACGAAGGTTTTTCCGGTGGCGGCGTTCTTGCGCTGGATGGCGGCGTAGAGGTCGAGCTTTTCCCAGTGGGCGAGGCGCGAAGGCTCGCGCTGCACGAGATTGGCCCGCATCGGGAAATCTGTCTTGGGAAGCTGGAGAGTGTCTTTCAGGTCTTGCGCCATGCCAAAGAAAAGCGGCGAAGGCTACCCCCGGCCCCTCGTGAGTCAAGGGAAGAGGGGACGGTCTTTTTTGCCCAATTCGTTCTCGTTCTCTTAATCGTTCTCTTTCTCGGTTCGAGGCTCGCGGGGATGGGTGGTGACGTCTGAGGGAAAACGAGAACGAGAAAGAGTAAGAGAACGAGAATGATTAAGGATTGGAGGTTGTCGCGCGGGCGGCCAGTTTTTCGCCGGCCGCGAGGCAGGCGGGCATGGAAATACCGTCGCGAATGTGGCCTCCGATGAGCAGGCCCGGGCAGGCGGCTTCGGTCCGGGCGATGAGGTCGATGAACCGTTCGTAGCCGAGATTGTATTGCGGGATCGCCTGCGGCCAGACGTTGCGGCGCATGAACACCGGGTCGCCTTGCACGCCAAGAAGCTCGGCTAGGTCCTTGCGAACGAGCGTGAGCAGGGGAGCGTCCTCCAAACGGGCCAGGTCGGGCCGAAGCACACCGCCCGTCATCACGGTCAGGGCAACATGTCCTTCGGGGGCACGATGAGGAAACAGGGTGGAGTTGAACAGCACGCCGAGCGGGACGCGTTGTTCGGCGGGAGGGACGAGCATGCCGAAGCCATCGAGCGGGTGGGTGACTTGTTCGCGTTTGTAGCCGAGAAAAAGCGACGAGACGGGAGGATACTCGACGTCGGCGAGACCTGCCAGCGGACGTTCGCCCATGGGGCCGATCGGCAGAGAGGCAAGGGCCGAGGCCGGCAGGGCCAGAATGACGGACGCAAATGTTTCGATCTGCGGTTCGAGGTCGTCGCGACTCCAGGTGAGTTTCCAGGGCTGGCCGGGGGCGAGGCCGGTTACCCGGGCATTCAGTTCAACGCTGCCGGCGGGCAGGCGGGCGGCGAGTGCGCGCGGAAGCGCTTCAAGCCCGTCGGCAAAGCTCACGATGGGAGAGGGGCGGGTGGATTCGCCGCGGGCCCGCTTGGCTTTGGCTCCGGCGAGTTGTGCGCGAATGATCGAGCCGTGCGCCTGTTCGGCTTCCCAGAGAGAAGGAAAACTGTGGCGCGTGGAGAGTTTTTGCGCATCGCCGGCGTACACGCCCGACACGAAGGGGCGAAGCCCGTAGTCGACCAGTTCGGAGCCGAAGTGACTGGTGACGAAGTCGGCCAGACCCACGTCGACGGGGCGTTGGCGAGGCCGACGGAAAAGGTCGCCAAACAGGCGGATCTTCGCGGCGGTGGAAAAGAGAGGAGACTTCAAAAACCCGGGCGGCGAGGAGGGCGCGGGGACGGGCCGGCCATTGCGGACGATGTAACGGTTTTTCGCTGCGGGAGAGGCGGCGATGGCGGACAACCCGAGTTCATCGAGCAACGCCGCGGCGGCGGGCGTGAGTTGGAAGGAGTTGGGGCCGGCTTCGAGGAGCCAGCCGTCCACGATCTCCGTGCGGATGTTTCCGCCGAGTCGCGGCGCGGCTTCGAACACGCGAACAGTCCGGCCTTGCCGGGCGAGTCGATGGGCGGCGGCGAGGCCGGTGATGCCGCCGCCAATGATCGCGATGGGGAGTTGAGCAGAGGAGTTGTCCACGGAAGACAGGGAATACACGGAAAGCGGTCGATGCGCTAATCAGCTTTTGCAATTTTTGCGGCCTCTTTGGATGCGGATACGCGTTCCTCGGGCGGACGGTGGTGGCTGAAGGCGCGCCAGAGGGCGAGGTCGTAGATGATCTTGAGTCCACCCGCCACGAAGAAGGGAGTGCTCATCCAGGCTGCGGCGGCAAGCAGGGGAGCGGCGGCGACGGGACCGAGCGATGCGCCCAGTTGGCGGGCGGTGCCGATCACGCCGTTGGCGGCGGAGCGCTCGAAGGGAGGGATGATGGCGTTCACATAGGATTGCCGGGTGGGCACATCCATCTGCGAAAGGGTGTGACGTACAAGCAGCGCCGTCACGGCGAGTGTCAGGTTGGGCATGAGCGGTACCAGGATAAGCAGGACGTTCGACGGGAGGTGCGTCCAAACCATGGTGTTGACCAATCCGAATCGGCGGGCGATCGGCACTGCCACCAAAGCCGAAACGCCCGAGAGAATGTTGGTGCCGAAAAACACCGCGCCCAGCGTGGCTTCACTTGTGCCGAAGCGGGTGTGGAACCAATAGACCAGGACGCTTTGAATGATGAATCCGCCTGCGAAGGCATCGAGGGCGAACAGCCCGCTGAGTCGGGCGACAGTGCCGCGGGATTCGCTCAGGCCGAGAAAAGTCGGTCCCGAACTGATGACGCGCGGCGCCTCGACTTCCGGACCCAGTTTGAGTGCGAGTATCCCCAGCACGATGCCGATCCCGGCGTAGCCCCAGAGCAGGACGCGATAGCTGTCCAATGCGCTCCAGCCGGCGCGTTGGAGGGCGGCGGCCAGTGTTCCGCCGGCCAGCGCGCCCAAGGCGGTGGCCGCATAACCCGCGACGTGATATCGCGCAAAAATATGCGTGCGTCGGTGATCGGGCGAGACCTGCGCCAGGCAGGCCTGTTCGATGGCAAGGAACGGACCGACTTCGGAACCGGTGGGGCTGATCACACCGATGGTGGCGGCGACGAGCAGCCAGATGAAGTCGTCGGTCAGCGCCATGCCGGTTCCACCCAAAAGCATGAGCACGGCTCCAATGGCGAGCGTGCGCCGGCGGCTCCAGCGATCGGCTCGCGTGCTCAAGACCAGCGACAGCGTGGCGTCGCCCAACAGCGTGAAGGTGAGCAATAACCCGATGCGCGCGACGTCCATTCCGGCGGCCGCCAGATACAGCACGAGAGCGACGCTCAACGTGCCGTAGGCAAACATCCGCAGAATGCGTGCCGCGAATAACAGGGTGAGGTCGGCGCGCGGGGTCACGGGAACGATTTTTTAGCGGCCTTCGTCTGGCGTCAGCGCCAGCCGGTCACGGTATCGACGAGGGCCTGCATGCATTCGATCTTCGCTTGCGGAGTGATGCCGTGGCCGAGGTTGAAAACATGTCCGGCGGTGCCGCGCATGGATTCGAGAAGGCGGGTGGCTTCGCGGGCGACGATCTCGGGCGTGGTCTGCATAAGCACGGGGTCGAGGTTGCCTTGCACGGCGACATTGGCGGGCAGGTTGCGGCGCACGATTGCGAGGTCGTTGGTCCAGTCGACACTGATGGCGCGCACGCCGGAGAAGGCCTGGTCGACGAGGTGGAGGGCGGTGCCTTTGGCGTAGAGAATGACCGGGAAATCGACGGGCAAGGCGGCGACGATGCGGCGTATCCATTTTAAGGATGCAGCTTCGTAGTCGGCACCGGCGACGAGGCCGCCCCAGGAGTCGAAGATCTGAATCGCGTCGGCGCCGGCGGCGATCTGCATCTTGAAATAAACGATGAGGGCGTCGGTGAGTTTATCGAGGAGCGCGTCGAAGGTTGCGCGATCGGTATAGAAGAGAAGTTTGACGCGCTCGAAGTCGTCGGAGCTGCCGCCTTCGACCATGTACGTGGCGAGCGTCCACGGAGAGCCGCCGAAGCCGAGAAGCATTTTTTGGCCGGCGAGTTCTTTTTTGAGGAGCGCGAGGGTGTCGGCGACGTAGGCGAGTTTTTCGGTGATGGCCTCGACGGGGGCGAGGGTGTCGATGTCGGCGCGGGTTGAAATGCGACGGGACATCTCAATGCCGCCGCCGTCGCGGAAGGCGTAGGGCTGGCCGAGCGCCTCCGGGATGACGAGGATGTCGGAGAACAGAATGGCGGCGTCGAGCCCGGGAAAGCGGCGGAGCGGCTGGAGGGTGACTTCCGCGGCGAGCGCGGGGGTTTGCACCATGTGCACGAAGGACGATTGCGCCTTGAGCGCACGGTATTCGGGCAGGTAGCGGCCGGCCTGGCGCATGACCCAGAGAGGTGGGCGGTCGAGCGGCAGGCAGGCGAGGGCGGAGAGGAAGCGGGAGCGGGAAGTCATGAAGAAAGAGAACGTTTGGCGGTTGATTTTTAGGCGTTCTCGGGGGCGAGCCAGTCTTTTGGTTTAAGGAAAACTTCGTGAAGGCGTGCTTCGGGAGTGCCGGGTTCGGGAGCGTAGTTGTATTTGAAGCTCACCAGAGGCGGGAGGCTCATGAGGATCGATTCGGTGCGACCTCCGCTTTGCAGCCCGAAGTGCGTGCCGCGGTCCCACACCAAGTTGAACTCGACGTAGCGACCACGCCGATACAGCTGCCAGTCGCGCTCGCGTTCGCCGTAAGGGGTGGCTTTGCGGCGCGCGACGATGGGCATGTAGGCGGGGATGAATGCATCGCCCACGGCACGGAGCGCGGCGAAACTTTGATCGAAGCCCAGCGCGTTGAAATCGTCGAAGAAGAGTCCGCCGATGCCGCGAGGCTCGGCGCGGTGCTTCAGGTAGAAGTAGTCGTCACATCGCTTTTTCCACTGGGGATAAAGATCGTCTCCGAAGGGGGCGACGGCATCGCGGGCGACTTGATGCCAGTGGGCGCAGTCTTCTTCGAAACCGTAATAGGGCGTCAGGTCGAAGCCTCCTCCAAACCACCAGACCGGCGTGGTCGCGTCGTCGCCCGCGATGAAAAAGCGGACGTTGGCGTGGCTGGTGGGGACGTAGGGATTGCGCGGATGAATGACCAGCGAAACGCCGAGCGCCTGCCACGGTTTCCCGACCAATTCGGGGCGGTGGGCCGTCGCCGAGGGCGGAAGCTGATGGCCGAATACGTGGGAAAAACCGACACCGGCCTTTTCGAAGACCGCGCCATCGGTCAGGACCCGGGAGCGTCCGCCACCTCCAAGATCGGGTTGATCGACATCGGCACGCCTCCAGTTGTCCTCGATAAAACGAGCGGCGCCATCCTCGGCTTCAAGCGCGCTACAGATGTGATCCTGCAAGGCGAGAAGGTAGGTTTTGACGGCGGCGACGTCGGGTGCGGCGGGCATGATGAAGGGCGGAGGATAGGAAGGGAACGAACGAGAACGAGAATAAGTATGAGGACGAGGACGATTTTGCGGGATGAGCCGCGTTCGGTGGAATCGAGCCGCCGTCACCGGTCTTGCGCCGTTTTGCGACTGGAGCAGCCCCTTGATCAAACTAATGGCGAAGGACGAAAAATTAGAATGGCTGCTTCTAGCAGGAAAAACGGATTGCGAGCGTCCGCGCGCAGGTTCTACTCTCGCCGCTTCTTGTTCACGCGCAACCCGCGCGGTTTAACGTCCTTAACCTAAATACATCCTCCATGCCCATCGCCATTGGCTCCAAAGCTCCCGATTTCACCCTCAAGACCAAGACCGCCGAAGGGCTCAAAGATATCAAGCTGAGTGATAATTTCGGAAAAAAGCAGACCGTGCTGCTCTTCTTCCCGCTCGCCTACACCAGCGTCTGCACCGAGGAGATGTGCGATGTGTCCAACGGCCTGAGCGGTTATGAAGCATCCGGCGCCGACGTGATCGGTATCAGTGTGGACAGCCCGTTTGCCCAAGAGGCCTGGGCCAAGGCCAGCAACATCAAGATCACCCTGGTTTCCGACCTGAACAAGGAAACAGCCAAAGCCTACGACGTGCTCTTTCCGGGGCTCGCCGGCATCGGCGACACCGCGGCCCGCGCCGCGTTCGTCATCGGCACGGATGGCGTCGTGAAATACGCCGAACAGACCGCGACCCCGAAGGACCTTCCCAACTTCGAAGCCGTCAAAGCCGCCCTCGCCAAATAAAGTGATGCCGCGCCAACGAAGGTTGGCGCGTTTTTATTTTCCACGATTCTCAAAACCGACCTGACCTGATTCCCGTGAGCCTTCCCAATCCGTTCAACACGCTGCAGACCTTCACCGTCGACGGCGCCACCCATAAGTTTTATTCCCTGCCGTCCCTCGGGGCCGCCGGCTTCAACAATGTGGCGCGCCTGCCGGTCTCCATTCGTCTCGTGCTGGAGTCGCTCCTGCGCAACGCGGACGGAAAGCGTGTTTCCGAGAACGCCATTCGCGATCTCGTGAGCTGGAGCGCCAAGGCTCCGCGCACCGAGGAGATCCCTTTCGTGGTCGCTCGTATCGTGCTGCAGGACTTCACCGGCGTTCCGCTCCTCGTCGATCTTGCCGCCATGCGCTCGGCTGTGCAGCGCCTGGGGAAGAATCCGAAGATCATCGAGCCGCTGGTGCCCGTCGATCTCGTGGTCGACCACTCCGTGCAGGTCGACTTCGCCGGTTCGGCCGAGGCCATGCAAAAGAACCTCGACCTGGAGTTCTCCCGCAATCGCGAGCGCTATCAGTTCCTCAAGTGGGGCATGCAGGCCTTCGATACCTTCAAGGTTGTGCCCCCGGGCATCGGCATCGTTCACCAAGTCAACCTCGAGTATCTCGCCAAAGGCGTGCTTAAAGACGGTGCGGGTGTTTATTACCCCGACACCCTCGTCGGCACCGATTCCCACACCACGATGATCAATGGTCTGGGTATCGTGGGCTGGGGCGTTGGCGGCATCGAGGCCGAGGCCGGCATGCTCGGCCAGCCGGTTTACTTCCTCACTCCCGATGTCGTCGGCGTGCACCTCACCGGATCGCTTCGCGAAGGTGTCACCGCGACCGACCTCGCGCTCACGCTCACCCAGCTCCTCCGCAAGGCCAAGGTGGTCGGCAAATTCGTCGAATTCTATGGTCCCGGCACCGCCGCGCTTCCCGTGGTCGACCGTGCGACCATCGCCAACATGGCCCCCGAATACGGCGCGACGATGGGCTTCTTCCCGATCGATGCCGAGTGCTCCAACTATCTCCGCGCCACCGGTCGTCGCGAAAGCGACATCGCCGTTTACGAGGCCTACTACAAGGCTCAGCAGCTGTGGGGCATTCCCCAGAAGGGTGAGATCGACTACTCAACCGAGCTTGATTTCGACCTTTCGACTGTTGTCCCGAGCGTTGCCGGTCCAAAACGTCCGCAGGACCGGATCGAACTGACCAACCTGAAGCAGGAGTTCATCAGTGCGTTTTCGCGGCCCGTCGCCGAAGCCGGCTTTGGCAAGAAAGCCGAGGACTTCGGTAAACGCGCCATCCTCTCCGGTCAGGGTGAGGCAGAACACTCCGGCGGCGGCAGCCAGACCCCGGTGTCACTCGAAAAGTCCATCGCGCAAAACACGAACCCCACCACCGAGCTGGAAATGGCCAACAACCGTCCCACGCCGGATGTCGTTCCGGCGGACAATGGCCATGCGACCGGCTCCATTGGCCATGGCAGCGTCTTGATTGCCGCGATCACGAGCTGCACCAACACGTCCAATCCGAGCGTGATGCTCGCGGCCGGTCTCCTCGCCAAGAAGGCCGTGGAGAAGGGTCTCACGGTTAATCCTCTCGTCAAATCCTCGCTCGCCCCGGGTTCGCGTGTGGTCACCGATTATTTGGAGAAGACCGGCCTCGCGCCGTACCTCGACCAACTTGGTTTCCAAACCGTCGGCTACGGCTGCACGACCTGCATCGGCAACTCCGGTCCCCTCGATTCCCGTATCGAGGAAGCCGTGGTGAAAAACGACGTCGTCGCCGCCTCGGTGCTTTCGGGCAATCGCAACTTCGAGGCCCGCGTTCATCAAAACATCAAGTCCAACTTCCTGATGTCGCCGCCGCTGGTCGTCGCCTTCGCGCTCGCCGGTCGCGTCGATATCAATCTCACCACCGAGCCCATCGGCACCGGCAAGGACGGAACCCCTGTTTTCCTGAAGGATATCTGGCCGACGCTTCAGGAAGTGCGCGATCAGTTGCAGTCCGCCCTCAAGCCCGAGGTCTTCCGCAAGCTCTATAGTGATTTCGCCGAGCAGAATCCGAAGTGGAACGAGATCCCCTCGACTAAGGGCGATGTTTACTCGTTCGATCTCACGTCGACCTACATTCAGGAACCGCCTTTCTTCACGAATTTCTCGCTCACGCCCGGCACGATCACCGAGATCCACGGCGCGCGTCCGCTCGGCATTTTTGGCGACTCCGTCACCACCGACCACATCTCGCCCGCCGGTGCCATCAAGAAGAGTTCGCCCGCCGGACGTTTCCTCGTTGAGCACGGTGTCGCGTTCGAGGACTTCAACTCCTACGGATCGCGCCGCGGCAACGACCGGATCATGACGCGCGGCACCTTTGCCAATGTCCGTATCAAGAACCTGATGCTCGGCGGCGAAGAAGGCGGTAACACGATCTTCCAGCCCACGGGTGAAAAACTCGCCATCTACGACGCCGCCGCCAAGCACATCGAAAACGGCACGCCGCTCATCGTGATCGCCGGCCAGGAATACGGCACCGGCTCATCCCGCGACTGGGCCGCCAAGGGTACCAACCTCCTCGGCGTCAAGGTCGTCGTCGCTCAAAGCTTCGAACGCATTCATCGCTCGAACCTCGTCGGCATGGGCGTGCTGCCGCTTCAGTTCCTCGACGGCACCACCGCGCAAACCCTGAAGCTGGACGGTTCCGAGACGTTTGACGTGCTCGGACTGACCATGGCCATAAAGCCGCAACAGGACCTCACGTTGAGGATCACGCGCAAGGACGGAACCGTCGAAAATATCCAGGTGCGCTGCCGCATCGATACACCGATCGAAGTCGATTATTACCAGCATGGCGGCATCCTGCCGTATGTGCTCCGCCAGATCGTTGCCGCCAACTAATCCGTAAAAGCAGCAGTCCTTGCAAAGGTGCAAAACACGGGGATATTGATCCCGGTTTTGCACCTTTAGCACCGATTTTTATTCTGATCATGGCCGACGTCACCAAGCCCTCGTATCTCGTCGATGCATCCTCCGACCCTGTCGCGATTCGCATTGAAGGACGGGCCTCGTTTCAAAATAGCGCCTGCCTCAATGATTTCTTCAGCGAGCTCATTGGCCGCGGAAAGACTCGCTTCGTGATTGATTTCATCAACTGCACCAGCATGGACAGCACCTTTCTTGGGGTGCTTGCCGGGGTCGCGCTATCACTACGCAAGCAGACGCCTCCCGGCAGCCTCGTGCTTTGCCGGATGGCCGAGCGCAACTTGGAACTAGTCCGTAACCTCGGCCTGCATCGGTTGCTGACGGTGGACACGGAGATCTCCGACCTGAGTGTCAACCCAGCCTCGGCGCTGCCGTGCACGCCGGACCGGAGTGAGTTGGAGAGTGCCCGCCTGGTGCTCGCCGCGCACGAGAATCTCGTCGTCGCGGATGAAGCCAACCGCGCCAAGTTTCAGGATGTGCTTACCTTCCTGAAGAATCGCGTTTCGCAAGGTTGAGCAACAAGGCGGCGAAACCGCGGCATGATGTCGCGTCCCGGCGAGCTTGATTTTTCGATCGGAACGTAGCGGCACACCGCGTGCGCCCGTCCGAATCCGAATCGCTTACGCTCACCGCTACGGGTCGAACCGCTTTGTCGGGACGCAAAAAAGGCCGGTCCCTGCTGGACCGGCCTTTATAATTGGGAGTGATTAGTTGACCGTGACCGGAACGACGATTTCGCCGGGGCCAAAGCCTTTCAAGAAGAGGCTGCCGACCCCGGGCTTGCCGCCTTTGACCTCGACGGTCGCGGTGGTGCTTCCAGCGGGGACGACAACTTCGGGCATGATGATGCTCTCAGGCGCATCAGTCGTGAAGTCCAACAACAGGCCACCGGTAGGCGCGGGGCTCGGCAGTGTAAACGTAAGTGTCTGCGATTGACCGCTGGTCAGATTCAGTTCCGACGGGGTGATCGTTAGCGCGGTCGGGTCCACACGGAAAGTGCCCACAGCGGACGTCCCGTTGGCACCCGCGATCTCCACCTTGTAGTTGCGGCCGGTCTCGACCGCGGGGACGAAGAAGCTGAGCGCGTTGGGCGAATCATAGACGGTACGGGCGGGGGTGCCGTCGAACGTCACGGAGTCTTCGGCGGTGAAGCCGCGTCCAAGCACACTCACGCGGGCGCCGACCGGGCCGCGATTGGTTTCAAGCGAGAGAACATAACGACCGACAATCCTTGAGCGGAGCACGTCGGTGTAGTCCTCGCGGGTGCTGACGATGCCCTGGTTCTCGAATTTGTAATTAACGAGGAAGTAGTAGGCGAGTTCGGTACGCCCGGCGGGAAGCTGGTAGTCGAACTCGTAGATATCGGAACCGAGGCTGCTCTTGCGCATATCGAAGCTTTGGCCGTCGATGATGATGCGCACGACCAAGCTGCCCGGAATTACGTTGACGGCCTTGGGCTTGACGCGGGTCGAGATCGTATAGATCTGCGACGGATTTTCAGGCAACACGCTCGGGGTGAGGTTGGTGATGCCAACGTTGCAACCGGTGAGGAAAAAAAGACCGGCGGCGGCACCGAGTGCGAGTACGATACTTTTGGCGCGGGTAAAGCGGTTTTTTTGCATTGGGATTTTCTGATTTAAAAGTCGGTGGATACGCAACAGAAACACCTAATCTTGGCAATGAGCGAAATCAAACCCGGGGCGCGGTGCGCCGACCAGCACGGCCCTCTAGGGCTTTATGTGCATGTGCCATTCTGCGCGTCCACCTGCGATTTTTGCGCGTTTTATCAGACCGCGCCATCGGCGGACGGGATTGCCCGCTACATGCAGGCGATCGCCGACGAGGCTGCGTTGATCCCATGGGCGGGCCGTCGGGTCGACACGATATTCTGGGGCGGAGGCACGCCGGGGTTGCTGGCGCCGAAAGAAATCCGTCGATTGGGCGGCATCCTGCGCGAACGGTCGGGTGGCGCCCCGCAGGAATGGACCGTTGAGATGGCCCCCGCGTCCGTCACCGAGGCGCGATTGACGGCGCTCAAGGAAATCGGAGTGACAAGGATCTCGATGGGTGCGCAATCGTTCCAACCGGCCTTGCTCGATGGGTTGGGACGGCAGCATACCCGCGAACAAATATTCCGGGCTTACGAGCGCATTCGAGCGGCGGAGTTTGCGAGTGTGAACATCGATCTGATGTTTGCATTGCCCGGGCAGGATGAGGCGGCCTGGCTTGCCGACTTGGGGGAGGCGCTGGCGCTCGCGCCGGATCATCTCTCGACCTACTGCCTGACCTTCGAGGAGGACACGAAGCTGTGGATAAAGCTGTCGAAAGGGCAGGTGAAACTCGACGTTGAACACGAAGCCCGGCTCTACGAAACCACGTGGGCCCGGTTGGAGGAAGCGGGCTACGGGCAATACGAGGTGTCCAACTTTGCGCGGTCGGGGCATGCGTCGATCCATAATTTGAATACATGGCGGATGCATGAGTGGGCGGGGCTCGGGCCGTCGGCCGCCTCGCAGCACGCCGGCTGGCGCGGCGGGAATGTGGCGGATCTCAGTCAATGGCAGGAGAACATCTCGCGAGGCGAGCGCGTGACCGAGGACAGGGTCGCCCTCACGCCTGCTTTGCTGGCCGAGGACGCGTTAATCTTCGGCGTGCGTATGAACGCGGGCGTCGATCTTGCGGAATTGCGCGGGCGCTTTCCCTCGGCGCCCTGGGACGCGGTGAAGACGGAAATCGCGCGATTGGTGGATGCAAACGTGGCCGAAGTGAGCGACGGCCATCTGAGGCTTACTCCGCGCGGGCGGCTGATTGCCGACACGGTGGGCGCGGAATTGATGGATGCATTTTCCGTTGCGGCGGCGACGTGATCCGGAAGTGAGAGCCGGTCTTGCCAAGACGAGGTGCACGACTCCATGGTGGCTCTCCGCAGTTTCGTTCGAGCACACTTTATTCAATTTATGAAACACTCCCGTTTGCCTGTTTTCCTCGTTGTCTTGGTCACGTTGCTCGCGGTCGCCGGATGCAGTTCGTCGAAGAAAAAAAATTACGATACGACGGTCGCGCGTTTCTTTATGGAAGCGAGCGAAGGTGATGCCTTCGCTTCGGTGACGCTGCCGGTGAGCGGCGTGCAGATCGCGATCAATAATAAACCGGTCGTGACCGAGTATGATTTCACGGGCGTCCAACTCGCGGAATCCGACTTGGGCAAGTTTCTCGTTTTCAGTCTTACAGGGAGCGCGACGCGGGATGTCTACCGCATCACCGGCACCAATCAGGGCAAGCGTCTCGTACTCTTCATCAATGACAAACCGGTGGGCGCCCGTCCCATTGATCGCGTGTTCAACACGGGCGCGATCGCGGTTTTCGTCGCCCTTCCCGAGGACCTGTTGCCCGCACTCGTCAAGAATCTGAACGCGACCTCGATGGACCTTCAGGAACAGATGGAAAAAGCGAAGAAGTAAGTGAACTGGCGGAGTCTGAGTTGGATTCTCCCGCTGCTTTGTCCGGCGGTGGTCGCTGCGGGATCTCGCATCGAGTTGGTGTGGCCGACACCGAATACTGCGTATTTGGAGGGGAAGCCCATCGATGCCTACGTGCAGCCAACGGTCTCGGGTGAGGTGACGTCGGGATTGTTTGGCTGCGTACGTAGCAGCGGAAGACAGTTCCACGAAGGCATCGATCTGAAGCCGGTTTCGCGAGACAAGCGAGGGGAGGCCGCGGATGACATCTTTGCGACCATGGCGGGTGTGGTCCGGCATATCAGCCTGCGTCCCGGCAAGAGCAGTTACGGCCGTTATCTGGTGCTTGAACACCCCGATCTCAAGCCGGCGGTTTATACGCTTTATGCGCACTTGAGCGCGGTGACTCCGGGATTGAAGGTGGGCGACCCGGTCGAGCGAGGTCAGGTGATCGCGACGATGGGGCGTTCGGCGGGCGGATACGTGATTCCGAAGGATCGCGCGCATCTGCATTATGAAATCGGGTTGATGACGACGCGTTCGTTTCAGTCTTGGTACAACTGGAAGAAGTTCGGCAGTTCCAACGACCACGGCCTCTACAACGGCATGAACCTGATGGGCATCGACTCGCTGGATTTCTTCAAGCGGTTCCGTGCGCAAAAAGGGGATGATTTTTCGGGCTATTTTGAGCAATTACCCGCGGTGGCGCGTGTGCGGATCGCCACGAGCAGGGTGCCGGACTTCGTGGAGCGTTATCCGGAATTGCTCACGGCGGAAATTCCCATGGCCGGAGTGGCGGGCTGGGAGATCAAGGTCGCCGCGACCGGGCTGCCGTTCTCATGGACGCCCTTGACGGCGATGGACGTGATGGGGTTCCGCACGAACGAGGTGAAGCTGTTCGATGTCGATGCGGACGCACTCAAGCACTTTCGTTGCAAGTCCATCGCCGTGTCGCGACGCGGCAAATACGCGCCGGGTCGCGATCTGACCACCGTGTTGCAGTTGGTTTTTGGGCTGCGATAGGAGCCGATCTGCGGTGGGCGCGTTTCGAGCGCGAGCAGACATCCGCCACTTGCTCGCGAGAATCGGAATCGCGAGCAAGCTCGCTCCCACGTCGGTCAATCGGAAGGTCTACCGTTTGCTCCAGTCCAGCATGCGCTGGATCGGGACGAGCGCGGCGGCGCGGGTGGGCTCCGGCACGTCGATGACGGGCGAGAGATTTTTCAACGCATCCCGGACCTTCTCGATCGTGTTCATTTTCATGAAGCGGCAGTCGTTGCAGGCGCAACTGTCGGTCGGGCCGGCGATGAAGGTCTTGTGCGGAACTTCCTTGCGCAGGCGGTGAAGCATGCCGCTTTCGGTGACGACGATAATCTCGTTCGACGGCGATTCCTTGGCGAATTTCACCATCAGCTCGGTCGAGCAAACTTCGTCGGCTAGATCTCGGACGGCTTGCACGCACTCGGGGTGTGCGACGACCGGGGCGCCGGGGAACTTGGCGCGGACCTTTTCGATGGCTTGCGTCGTGAACATCACATGAGCGTAGCAGCTGCCCGGCCAGAGTTGCATCTTGCGACCGGTCTGTTGCGAAACCCACTGGCCGAGGTTTTGGTCGGGGACGAAGAGGATTTCGCGGTCGGCGGGGATCTGATTGACGATCTTCACAGCATTGCCGCTGGTGCAGATGACATCGCTCAGCGCCTTCACGCCTGCGGAGCAGTTGATGTAGGCAACGACGTAGACGCCGGGGTTGGCCGCTTTGTAGGCCGCCAGGCGTTCGGCGGGGCAGGAGTCGGAAAGGGAGCATCCCGCTTCGAGATCGGGGAGGAGAACCGTGCGGCCGGGGTTAACGATCTTTGCGGTTTCGGCCATGAAGTGGACGCCGCAGAAGAGAATCACATCCGCCTGCGCGGCCTGCGCTTGGTAGGAAAGGCCCAGCGAATCACCCACATAGTCGGCCACCTGTTGGATCGCCTCGATCTGGTAGTTGTGCGCAAGGATGACAGCATTGCGCTCGCGCTTGAGCGCAAGGATTTCCTCCTGGATCGGCGTGAGCTTCGGCGGGGCCGAACGGGGAGCGATGACGTGCGGTTCGTAGTCGAGGGCGGGCATGGGAAAAATGAAGAAGCGGGCTGATCAGCTCTGCGGTTTGGATTTGGTCAGCAGCGCCTTGAACTCGCGGACGTTTTTCAGGCTCTCCAGATCGGGATCCTGGGACATCCATTCGTAGTCGGCGTAACCGAGGTTGACGGCTTCGAGCAGGGCCCGGAGGGCATCGGCCTTGCGTTTGGAAAGGGCGAGACTGCAGGCCAGGTTGTAATGGGCGGTGGCGTTGTCGGGCTGCAGCTTCACGAGCTTGCGGTCCATCTTAAGTCCGTCGGCGATCCGACCGGTCTTGGTGTAAAGGCCACCGAGCAACTCGATGACCTCCTCGTAACGGGGCTCGCGCTTGAGTACCGATTCGTAGAAGGCGATGTCGAACGCGGGATCTTCTTTGCGAGACATGCGATTAGGCGTGGTTCTTGCAGATGCCGGTTTTTTTAAGGGCGTCGCAATGGGCGCTGACCTGAAGCCGCTGGGAAATCGGAGTGAGCCCGAGCTTGGTCGAAACGGTGCTGCCATACCACTCCATGAAGGGGGCGCTGATCTCGAAGATCTTGTCGCAGTCCACGCAAATCACCTGGGCAACCTGCGCGTTATTACTGGAGTTGGGCAGGTAGTACTTGAGATTGGTGCCGATATCGACCTCACGGAGCAGAGCGCTCTCCGTCATGATCGGGAGAGTTCGATAAACGGTTGCGCGGGACACCGAATCGTCGATGGCTCGGGCGTGGTCGAGGAGCTCCTCGGCGGTGAAATGCTCCTTGCGGGCGAACGCCGCTTCGAAGATCGCAAGGCGCTGGTTGGTCATGCGCAGGCCTTTGCTGGCGAGGTAGTCCTTAAATTTTTCGCGTGCCGCGTCGTTACTCACGCGAAAAATCTCAGTGGCGTGACGAAGACTGTCAACTGGTTCGTCAGGCCCGGAATTTCGCCTTCGGCGCGCTTGCACGGCTGCGGCGGTGAGTTCATCAACCACCCCCATGACAGTCGGCGTGCATCCTCTCGCGGGCTTCGACAAGCTCCTGCATTATAAGGTGCCGGAATCGCTCTGCGCGCAGATTGCAGTGGGATCTTTGGTGCGCATCCCGATCGTGAATCGTCTGCATCTCGGAATCGTGGCGGAAATCGACACCCCGGTTGATTTCCCGGTCAGTCGAATGAAGCAACTTGCCGAGGTGGTGTATCCCTTTTCCGCATTGCCGCCGGACCTGCTCGCGCTGGCGCGCTGGATGTCGAGCTATTACGCGGCGAAGCATGACTCGATTATCGAAACGATGCTGCCCGCCGCCGTGCGCAATGCCGCCGGCCTGAAACAGGAAAAGCTTCTCTCCGCCGCCTGTGTTCTTCCCGCGGATGAACTCGCGATGCTTGCGAAACGCGCGCCGGCGCAGGCAAAGCTCTATCAATTCCTTGTTCAGCAATTTAAACCGCAGCAAAAATCCCTCGTGCTCAGCCGGCTGGGTGTCACCGCCGCCGTCGTGGCCGCATTGGTGAAGCGGGGACTCGTCAAGGAAGAGACGCGCCGGGTCGAACGCATTGCCTATGCCGACAATTGGTCGACGGGCGAAGTGGTCGCGTCCCAACCGCACCGACTGAATACGGGGCAACAAGCCGCGGTGGATGCGATCGCCGCCACGCTGGCCGAGAACAAGTTTGTCGTCACGCTGCTTCATGGTGTCACGGGTTCGGGCAAGACCGAGGTTTACCTGCGAGCCATCCATGACGCGCTCGCGGCGGGCGGCGGGGTGGTTTTTCTCGTGCCGGAAGTCGCGCTCACGCCGCAGACCGTCGCCCGCCTGCGCGGCCGTCTGGAAGCCATCGCGCCGGACCACAAATGTGTCGTGTGGCACAGTCATCTCAGCGAAGGCGAACGACTCGACGGTTGGCTCTCGCTTGCCACCGGCGAGGCCCGGGTGGTGGTCGGCGCGCGCTCGGCGATTTTCGCGCCGGTCCAGAATCTCAAACTCATCGTCGTGGATGAAGAACACGAGCCCGCCTACAAACAGGACGAGACGCCGCGCTATCACGGACGCGATGTCGCGGTGATGCGCGCGAAGTTAAACAATGCGCTCTGCCTGCTTGGGTCGGCCACTCCGTCGTTGGAAAGTTTCGCGAATGCGCAGGCGGGCAAATACCGCATGATCGGCCTTCCGGAGCGCGTCGATGCGCGCAAGCTCCCGCACATCGACATCGTCGACATGCGCGTGGAGATCGTGCGCCAGCGGGGCTTCACTTCGCTTTCGCGTAAACTCGTGGACGCGATGCACGCCCGTTTTGAGAAGCGCGAACAGACGATCCTGTTCATCAACCGCCGCGGTTATTCGCCGTCGATGCAATGCACCAAGTGCGGGCACGTGGAGGAATGTCCGCATTGCAGCATCACGATGACCTACCACCGCAGCGACGAGCGGTTGCGATGTCATTTATGCGGACACGAAACGGCGGCCCCCGCGCGTTGCCCGGCATGCGGCGCCCCGGAGATCCGTTGGAAAGGCATGGGCACGCAACGCGTCGAGGAATCGGTGCGTCGCGTGCTGCCGAAAGCGCGTCTCGAACGCATGGATACAGACACCATGTCGAAGAAGAATCGTTTCCGCGAAATCCTCTCGGACTTTCGCGCAGGCAAGATCGACGTGCTTATCGGTACGCAAATGATCGCGAAGGGACTCGATTTTCCCAACGTCACGCTGGTGGGGTTGATCGACGCGGACATCTCGATGCATATCCCCGATTTTCGCGCGAACGAGCGTACGTTTCAGCTGCTTGTACAGGTGGCGGGCCGGGCAGGTCGCGGTGACCGCGCTGGCGAGGTCATTGTGCAGACGTTTACGCCACAGGCCGAGGCGATCCAGTTTTCCCGGCATGCGGACTTCGAAGGGTTTGCCACAAGCGAATTGAAGATGCGGAAGGATTTTCGTTATCCACCGTATCGTCACTTGATACACCATCTCTTCCGCGGTCCGAGTGAGGAAAAGTTGAAGTTCTTCACCGAACAATGGGCGCGCCACGTCGAGAAGGAACTCGCCGGACGTGTCGAGTTGCGAGGGCCTTCGGCATCGCCGATCGAGAAGATCAAAGACGAGTATCGATATCAGGTTTGGTATTTTACCAACGGTGTGACGCGAGTGATCGCCGATCTCAACGCATTACGAGTCGCTTTCGCCTGGCCGGACGACATCACGCAGGTACTCGACGTTGATCCGTTTAACCTGACGAAAACGACCGGGCTGCCGCATATTGCTATGGAAGTGCAGGTGCGCCGCCTGCGCGAACATGCTCGCTCCCCGAGCGGTTTGAAGGCACACGATAGCCAATCGAGTTGATCGACCGTTGCCCCTGTCATGACTCTGCCCATCGACGCCCCTCCGCCCTCCGACGGTGAACCCGAGAGTGCTTCGCAGGCGGCTCACCGTTTTCATGTGCTTGCGGAAGCGTTGAGCCGGACGTCGGCGCACACCGGGCATAATGCCTTGCAGGAATTGGCTCGCGCGATGGGTGAAACTCTCAACGCGCGCCGCGCCCATATCAGTCGCTTCTGTTCGGAACGGCCCGGGTACATGCGCTACATCGCGCTGTGGGACGGCAAGTCCATGCATGCGCACGGGGCTTTTCTCATCGAAGGCAGCGCCAGTGGGCAATCGCTGCGGGACGGGGAAACCCATCATTGGGACGATCTCTGTGTTCGTTTTCCTGCCCACCGAAAACGGTATGAATCCTGGGGAGTCTGCTCCTATCTGGGCGCTCCGTTGATCGACTCGCAAGGGCGGGCGATCGGGGTGATCTCCGTCATGTTTGGTCCCGGAACGCACGATCGATTGCTGACGGCGACCGTCTTTCGCCTCTTTACGATCCGCGCCGCGAGCGAACTTGATCATGTGTTGGGTGAGGAGCGACGCATGGAACTGGAACACACGCTGCGCGCCGTCGTGCGCGGAACCGCTTCCGTTTTGGGTGAGGCGTTTTTCAGTGCAATCGTACTCGAATTGTCGAGGGCGCTTCGGGCGCGTGCGGTTTACCTGACCCGGGTGCATCCGCATGAGCCTGATCGACTGGTTCGGCTTGCCGGTGTGGAATTCGATCAGCAACTGCCCCCGGGCGAGGTTCAAATGCCGGAGGCATCCCCCACGAGAGAAGTGCTCGCCGCCGGTTATTTCCAAGTGACCGACTCTCTGCGCGTACTTTACCCCGACCATCCGACGATCAATCGCATCCAGGCGGATTCCTTCATCGGAGTCGTGCTGCGCTCCGCTCGCGGTGAAACCCTCGGAGCCCTGACTTTGCTGGGACTCGATCCCTTGCAGGATCTGGATTTGGCGCATTCGATGCTGGTCATTTTCGCCGCGCGCGCCGCCGCGGAGATTCAACGCACCGAGTCGGACTCCGCCGTGGCGCGGATAAATGCCCAGTTGAGGCACACGCAAAAACTCGAGGCTCTCGGCACGCTCGCCGGTGGCATCGCCCACGATTTCAATAACATCCTCGCGGGTATTTTGGGTAACACGCAACTGGCCGGACTGGAGGTCACCGCCAATCCCAAGGCGGTGGCCCGGCACCTCGATTTGGTTGTTCAGGGGTGCAAGCGCGCGAGAGATCTGATCGCCCGCATTCTCGCATTCAGTTGTTATCACGATCAGCCCCGGCAGCCCTGCGCATTGTCCCCGCTTGTTCGCGAAGCGCTGCAACTTCTTGAGCCCAGTCTGCCGGGCAACATCCAACTGCGCGCACAACTGGCGCCGGACGATGTGCATATCCTGGCCGACCCGGGGCAGATTCACCAGATACTGCTCAACCTGGGGACCAATGCCGCACACGCGCTCACTCCGCAGGGGGGCACCTTGGAGGTTTCGGTGACGCTGCTGGATCCGAAGGATCCCTGGCGCGCCCGCCATACCCAAGTTCGTCCGGAACATACCGTGCGACTTTCTGTTCGAGACGACGGCCCGGGCATTCCCGTCGATCTGCAAGAGCGCATTTTCGAGCCGTTCTTCACCACCAAGCCCACCGGCGAGGGCTCGGGGCTGGGACTGGCGGGGGTGCATGGCATGATCTCCGCGCACGACGGGGCCATCGTGCTTGAATCCACCCGCGGAGAAGGCGCCACGTTTCATCTGTGCTTTGCCTCTTGCGCCGCGACCGCGCCTTTGACGGACGAACCATCCTTTTCGACCGTATCCACCCCACCACGACAACGTCGGGTGTTGTTGGTGGATGACGAACGGACGATCACGGATATCGCGATGGTCAGCCTCAGGTATGCGGGCTGGAACGTTGTCGTCTTCAATGATCCTCGCGCGGCGCTCGCCGCCATTTGCGACGATTCCGCCGCATTCGACGTGGTGGTCTCCGATCTGTCGATGCCGGGCCTTGATGGCGCAATGCTTGCCCGCGAAGTTCACGCGCTGCGGCCCGAGTTGCCGGTGATAATCATCACCGGTTTTATGCGTCCGCACGAAGTTGAACTGGCCCGGCAGGCGGGGGTGCGCGATTTTCTGACCAAGCCGTTTTCCATGGAAGCCCTGAACGAATTGCTTCAGCGCGTCTGCACCGCCAAGTGATGCCGGCTTGCGAAGTGCGGGCGGTGTTGGCGGCGAGGGTTAATCAATAGAACAGGTTTCGATCGAGGCTGCGGTACTGGATGGCCTCGAGCAGATGCGGTGCCTCGATGCGGTCGGAGGAGGCGAGGTCGGCAATGGTCCGGGCGACTTTGAGAATACGATCGTAAGCCCGGGCCGAGAGGGAGAGTTGCTCCATTGCTTGCTGGAGGAGATCGCCGAGTGACGAGTCGATCACGCAGTTCGCGCGAATCTGCGCGTGGGTCATGCGGGCGTTCGACGTGGTGCGTGTACCGGCGAAACGCGCGAGCTGGCGTTCGCGGGCGGCTTGCACGCGGGCGCGAATGTCCGTGGACGACTCGGCGGGTTTCTCCTGGCGGAGTTCGTTGATGGAAAGGGCGGGGGCTTCGATGTGCAGGTCGATGCGATCAAGGAGCGGTCCGCTGATGCGCGCACGGTAGCGCTGGATCTGGGCCGGCGAACAACGGCATTCGTGGCGCGTATCGCCAAGATAGCCGCATGGGCAGGGGTTCATCGCCGCGACCAGCATAAAACTGCACGGAAGCGTTACTTTGCCCGCGCTGCGCGAGATGGTGACATGACCGTCTTCGAGCGGCTGGCGCAGCACTTCGAGGGCGCTGCGTTTGAACTCGGGCAATTCGTCAAGGAAGAGTACGCCGTGATGGGCCAGGGAGATTTCTCCGGGGCCGGGAATCGTGCCGCCGCCGAGCAGGCCTACATCGGAAATCGTGTGGTGCGGCGATCGCACAGGCCGGCGCCCGAAGACATGTGCGCCGTTGCCGCAGAGTGTCTGACCGGCGGCGGAGTGGATGCTGAGTATCTCGAGCGACTCGTCGAGCGTGGGCGAGGGGAGAATGGTCGGGATGCGTTTGGCGACCATTGATTTTCCGCTGCCGGGCGGGCCGATCATGCAGAGATTGTAATCTAAATACCTATCTGCCATGTTCACTTACGAAGTGCCCCGCAAACCATCCAAAATCAGCAACGTAGCATACTCTTACGTTCGCTTTTCTCGTCCCGAGCAGATGCGAGGCGACAGCTTGCGGCGCCAAGTTGAGGAGTCCTCGAAGTGGGCGACCGAGAACGGTTACACGATCCGTGACCTCAAGTTTGAGGACAAGGGCAAATCGGCCTTCAACGGGTCGCATCTCGAAGGTGCGCTTGGTCGCTTCCTCGATGCCATCGTCAGCGGTGTCGTTCAGCCCGGTGACAGCCTCCTGATTGAAAGCCTCGACCGATTGTCTCGTGACGAAGTCATCGAATCGCTGGCCATCTTCACGAAGATTCTCAAGCGAGGCGTTCAGATTATCACCTACTCTGACCGCCGGATTTATTCGCAAGAGAACATCTCGGACATCGGCCAAATCATCTACTCGATCATGATCATGGCGCGGGCGCATGAGGAGTCGCAGATGAAGTCGCAACGCCTCTCGAAACGGTGGGAAAACAAGCGTTCAACCGCATCGTCCAAGAAACTGACCGCGATTGCTCCCTACTGGCTCAAACTGAACGGAAACACGTTCGAGCCGGTTGAGGATCGGGTTAAAATCGTCCATAGCATCTTCGCGTCGGCTCTGGAGGGAGTCGGAACCGACCGCATCGCAAAGCAGCTCAACGAAGCGGGCATCCCTTCATGGCGGCGCAAATCGGGATGGCACAAAAGTTACGTGATGAAAATCCTGCACAACCGGGCTGTGCTGGGTGAATTTCAGCCTCACGTGATGCAGCGCATTCGTAAGGAGAACGGCGTCATCAAGCGCGTGCGTCAGCCGTCCGGAGAGGTCCACCAGGGTTACTTCCCTGCCGTTATCGCTCCTGACGTCTTTAACCGCGTTCAACGAGCCTTGACGACTCGACAAATTATCGGTGCCGGCCGGCGCGGTGAGCTACAGAATCTCTTCACGCATCTTTGCCGGTGCAGCAATTGCGGGGGGAGTGTCGTGTTCGTCAACAAGGGGGCGAAGTGGAAGTATCTCGCCTGCGACTCGGCACGTCGTAAGGCCACGAAGTGCGAGTATGTGAGCTGGCCCTACGAAAACTTTGAAAAGACGTTTTGGACGTTCGTTAAGGGCCTCGACTACGGTCGCATTGCGAACGTCGATTACCAAAGCCATCTCCAGGCGTTGGAACTCGAAGTGGACGCGTTGAAGGCGAAGGAAACGGCGGAGCACAAGCGGCTAGACAGGCTCATGGCAGTGTTCAATGCCGGTGAATCTGTGCCCGACCGCATCGTCAGGGAAATGGGAGAGACTGAGACGCGGGTGAAGGGGCTAACTGCGTTGATTGAGGAGAAAACGTTTTTGCTGGATGATCTGAAGGCGAAGCGGGATGGCGGGAGCATGCCTTGGCAGGATTTTCAGAAACTTGAACTCAACACCCCTGAACTGCGCGAGAAGGCGCGCCGCGAAATTCGAGAGAAAATCAACCACATTGCTGTCGATTTCCAGGGCCATGACGCCTTCACGAAAAACCGCCCGAGCATGCGGGTTATTTTTCACAAGGAGTATGGACGGGAATACATCGTCGTGCCTTACGAACGTGACCCGGAGCGTCTGCACATGATCATTGAACATGCGGACGGGAACACCATCGCGCTTGAAGAGGATATCTAACGCGCTTAGGGACTAATTCACTCTTGGAACTCGACCAATCAAAACCCAAACCGTCGGCGGACGTTTCAGAGAACGCTTCACCGTGGCTGAGGCAGGCATACTCGGCGGCGCTTTCGTGTGACCCGGTCAAGGCCTTGTCCGATGCGAGAGAGCTAGTCATTTTGCTCCGCAGGCGCACGCCGCGTCTGCCGCGGAAGTCCACCTTGAAAATCGCGGCGGATCTAGGCGGTGTCGAGTGGAAGGAAGTCGGCGACATCCGACTTTTTAGTCCAAGCATCAAGTCGAGGGAGATCATCCGGGCTGGACGTCTTCACGGGTGGAACATCTCGGTGAATTTTTGCCGAAAGACTGGTCAACACCGTGCCATGGCGATGGCCCGTTTATCCTGATATGAGCCGTAATCTAGAATTCGAGACGAACATTATCTGGGTGGCAGACAAAAACCAGTTTCCTTACGTCCGTGAGTTCACGCCCTCGTGCTCAAGGAAGAAGAGGTGGCCCAAGAAGTGGGGCGGCGGGCATCGAGTCGTGGCCTACGCTGAACTCTCTGATGACGCTAGAACCGTGCAGGGCTTGGTAACGCGTCGGGCGTGGTATGTGGATGACCATGACCCGTATCCTGGAAAAGATAAGCCTACTGAGGCTGTAATCCCTGCATCAATTACGGCAGGGAAGGAGAGCGTTTACGGGCGGTGTGAAATAGTTGGCCCATGAGTGAGCCCGATAAACTCAACCCGTCGCGCATCGTTTACCACCGTGGTAGCGTCGTCTACGCACGGTTCAAATTCGGCGGACCTGATGACTACCGGCATCCGTTGGATGTGCCGAACGGCCTTGGATGTGGGTGTGTCTGCGATGAATGCAACGAACAGCTCCTCGGCTGCGCCAACGACTCGGTTAAGGTCGCGGCTGGGCTCTACAAAAAAATCCCATACTTCTCGCACCAATCGAACACGAAGTGTGCTCCGGGTGGTGAGCGTGGACTGATGGAGGCCTTCCGGCTTGTGCTTGATTCCCTGCGGTCCTTTTGCCTGCCAGAGGCGCGTTACAGCTCAGGCGATGGCGAGGTTCATGATGTTGTTTACCGGCCGGCTGCGACGGTGGAATTGAACTCCTTCGCCCTTGTTCCCAAGGTTAGTGGGTTTCCGTATGAACTCCTCCTGAAGACAGGAGGTGGTGACGTTCGATTACTGGTAGTGACGAAGAAACCCGGTGCAGCGGTATTTGAGTCCGTCAAGCAGCAGCCCGTTCCCACCGTCGTGGCACACATGATACCGGACCATGAGGGGATTATTCTCATGCGGGATGTGCTGGCCGCCGTGCAGAAGGGTAGTTCGGTGGTATGGGTGTCGTTACCTGAAATGGATGCTTTCGCGGCCGAAAAACGCAGGCTTCGGGAGGCTGAACAAGAGCGGATTCGGCAGGCGGAGGAAGAGGCTCAGGTGAACGCGGATATCCTGAAGAAGGAAAAGCTGCGCCGCATGGACGAAGAGGCAAAAAAAGCCGGCTTGGTGAAACTGCTCTGTGCGGGGTGTAAGGAAGAGACGCGATATGGTTTGGCTTCAGATGACTGGCAGAAATGCGATACGTGCAACCGAATGACCTTTTTCTGGCCCATCAAAACATTGGCGTAACGCATGAAACCTTCCGAACAAGCCGTTGCCGATTTGGTGGAGAACGGGGCTATGCTTACCCCGGCGGTTGGTGCGGGAGCTTACCTTGTGGGCCTGATGCGCTGTCTGTCGGACGGGCGTTGGTTCTGGTGGGAAGCGGGCGGCGTTGACGAGTTTGCCGGCCATGTCGTCGAGCCTGACACGGTTAACGTCCTTTACGATGGACTTGCTGTAGCTTTTTACCGTCGAGGAGAGCTGGTTGGGTATCTGACGACCATCAAGGAAGCCCTGGATGATGAAAATGACTCCGCCAACGTGAGCCGGATTCTTCGTGAGTGGTTCGCTGAATACGAACGAAACGAAAACCTTCGTGGGTTTATCGAGCGGCAGATAACAAGCCGATAACTACATGCACACAGTTGATTCTGGTGCGTAATTAACGGCAGTTTGTAGGGGGCGCTCGACAGGAGTTATGTCTACCGAATAGCTCCCGATTTTACCGGATATTCCAGATATAGTTAGTGTATTGGTATGTTCGTTAAATGTTATCACGTTATACTCGGTGTTGAATCCGATGTGGTAGAGTAGGTCAAAACCGTCTGGGTGGTTAAGGAAAACTAAATGCGGTCCGTTTCGGGGTTCTTCACGTTTTGTTGTGGGTGAGCGGTGAAGGCAAACGGGGAGCGAGATCGAGTCTGCCACAGAAGAACAGGATACGAGCACGATAATGCTCGAAGCGGCGGAAGCCGCGGGCATCGGCTTTGAGTGCTTGGATTT
>JANJTQ010000082.1 GCA_024711005.1 Opitutaceae bacterium
TGCACACGCTAGCCGAGGTCGAGCGCATCCTCGATCTCGAGCGCAGTTTCGCGCCGGACGACTGGAAGCAATTCGCCCGCGAGATCCGCTTCTCACGTCCCGGCGAGTTCTTCACTTTCGCCGAGGACCCGGCCACCGGCCTGGCCAACCCGGAGGAACTGCACCCGGACTACGCCACCTCGCTGCGCACGCGCCCGGCGACGCGCAACGTCACGTTCACCTATCGTTTCTCCAAGTTCACCCATGACCTCATGTTCACGCCGGGCAAGGGCCTGTGGAACCTGGGGGCCAAGCTCTGCGCCGGTGCCAAGGACCCGATGCAGGGTCCGCCGGGAATGCACGCCATCGAGCATCTCGGCAAGAGCCTGATGTTCGGCTGCAAGGACTGCGGCGACTGCTCGCTGCCCGACATCGCCTTCCTCTGCCCCGAGTCCTCCTGCGCCAAGAACCAGCGCAACGGTCCCTGCGGAGGAACCCGCGACGGCAAGTGCGAGGTCGCCGATTTCGAGTGCATCTGGGCCCGCGCCTACGACCGCCTCAAGGCCGAGGGCCGGGCCGACTCGCTCCTCGTCCACGCTCCCGTGCTCCAGGATCAGAATCTCCGCGGCACTTCCAGTTGGTCCAACACCTGGCACTGCCGCGACCACCTCGCGAAAAAAATCGCCATCCCCGCTCCTCGGACGCCCATCCCCGTCACCGGCCTGCCCGACTCCGCCGCCCCCTCCGCGAATCCCGCCCCCTCATCTTCCCCTTCATGACCTCCGCGCCCCGCATCAACATCATCGGTGAACTCATCAACAACGCCTACGCCCGCGCCCGCCGCGCTTGGGAAACCCGCGACGTCACCGGCTACCAGCACCTCGCGAAACTTCAGTCCGACGCCGGCGCCGACTTCGTAAATCTCAACGTGGACGGCACGCAGCGCGTTTCCGTGCGCGTCGAGGAGATGTTCGAGTTCCTCCCCAAGGTCATCCCCGCCATCCAGGCCGCGACCGATGTTCCGCTGAGTTTCGACAATCCAAACATTGAATACCACAAGGTCGCTCTCCGCGCCTTCGATCGCTCCAAGTCCCGGGGCAAGCCTCTCTTCAACTCCCTCGCCGCCTCGCGCAACGAGCTTCCCGCCATGATCGAGCTCATCCGCGAGCATGACATGCGTTGCATCGTCATGGCCTCCGAGTGCTTCCGCCCCGACGGCGGCACCGGCCAGAGTCTCGATCCTCAACAAAGCTACGAGGCCGTGAAACACTTCGTCGATCTCCTCGTTTCCAAGGCCGGACGCACCCTCGACGACATCATCGTTGACCCCGGCCTCGCCCCCGTCGGAGCCGACACCTATGGTCTCGTCAACATCGGTCTCGACACGATGCGCCTGTGCACCGCCGACCCGCACCTGCGCGGCATCCATTTTTCGGTCGGTCTTTCCAATTTCGCCTGGGGCACCCCCAAGGCGGTGAAACCCCTCCTCGAACGCGCCTACCTCACCCTCGGCGCGCGCGTCGGCCTCGACTTCGCCCTCGCCAATGTCGAGGCCAACTCCCTCCCGCTCGCCGAAGACCATCCCCTTGTCGGCCAGCTCGAAGAGGCCCTCAAGGAGGGCCGCGTGCTCAACGGCGAATCCCTCGAGGAGGCCGGCTTCCGCCAGGCCGCCAAGATCATGGAGCTGTGCTCCGACTACATCGATCAATGAGCCCGCTTTCCGGTATCGTTCGTCCCGCCACTCCCGCGGCCCCGTCCGATCTCGCCTCCGCGCTCCATCCGCGCGCCGGCGCCATCTGGCTGCGCGTCGGTCGTCTCTTCACCGGCCGGGACGCCACCGCGTTACGCGACGCCCACTTGGTTTACGACGGCGCGCAAGTCCTCCACGCCGCCGCCGAACCTCCCTCCGCCGCCCTGCTTCGCCCCGGCCGGTCCGCCCCCGATCTCGATCTGCCCGCCCACACCGCGCTGCCCGGCCTCATCGACGCCCACACCCATCTCTTTCTTGAAGGCGGGGAGGAAAATCCGACCGCCCGCGCCGAGTATTTAAAACTCCCCGAAACCGAGCTCCACGTTCGCGCCCATACGCGCCTCGCCCGTCTCGTCGCCCTCGGTGTCATCGCCGTGCGCGAGGCCGGCGACAAAGCCGGTGTCGGTCTCGCCCTCCAGGCCCGCTGGCGCTCCTCCGCGCGCGGCGTCATGCCCTACGTGGACGCTCCCGGCGCCGCCATCAACCACCAAGGGCGCTATGGTTCCTTCATGGCCCGCCCGACCGAGGAGCAGGGCTCGCCCGAGGCGACCGTCGCCGAGCGCCTCGCCTCCGGCGCCCACCGTATCAAGCTTTTGGCGACAGGCATCATCAACTTCGAGAAGGGCGCCGTCACCGCCAGTCCCCAGTTTCCTTCGCCCGAACTGATCCGGTTCGCCGACGCCGCCCGCGCCCGCGGCAAGCAGACGATGGCCCACTGCTCCGGCAACGACGGCGTGGCCAACTGCATCGCCGCCCGCGTCGACACCATCGAGCACGGCTATTTCATCGACGACGACCAGCTCGCCCGGTTGCGCGACCTCGACCTCGCCTGGGTGCCGACGTTCGCACCGGTGCAGTATCAAGTGGACAACGCCGCCGCCCTGGGCTGGAGCGACCTCGTCCGCGACAACCTTCGCCGCATCCTCGACGGCCACGCACGCAGCCTCGCCCGCGCCGGCCAACTCGGCGTGCGCATCGTCGCCGGCAGCGACTCCGGCTCCCACGGCGTGCCCCACGGCTGGGGCTTCCTCAGGGAACTGGAACTCATGCAACGGGCCGGCCTCTCCGCCGCGCAGGTCCTGCACAGCGCCACCGGCGGCAGCGCCGCCCGTCTCGGCTACGCCGAAAACTTCGGCACCCTGACCGTCGGCGCGAAACCGCGCTTTCTCCTCACCGAACACGACGTTCTGGCCAACGTCGCCCACCTGCGTCGCCCCAAGGCCGTGGTGTTCGACGGACTCGTTCACACCCGCGGCGACGATCCCGCCGAGCCCGGACTCTGACAGCCGTCGTCCGCGTTTCCGCCATGCCCGTCATCGTCTCAATCAACTCGCAAGTCGCGCCCTTCGCGGCGGGCATGTCGTTGTTCGATGCCGGCGAAAGCCTCGGCATCAACGTCCCGTCTTCCTGTCGCAAACAGGGCAAGTGTCGCGAGTGCCTGATGGAGGTTGTCGAAGGCATGGAACACCTCACGTCGCCCGCCGAACCGGAGCGTCATCTCAAGGGCGCGTTCCGGCTCTCCTGTTACGCCCGTCTGATCGGCGATGACGGCACCGTGCGCGCCCACACAATGCGGCGTGCCACCATGCACGTCGAAGACGGCGCGATGAACCTGCCCCCGCAGTCCCGCCTGGACCGGCCCGATCCCGCCGTCACGCGCGACGGCGACCGCGTTCTTCTCGACCGTCGCGAAATCGCCCGCGGACCCGGCCCGCTGCTCGGCCTCGCCCTGGACATCGGCACCACGACCATCGTGGTGCGCGCCGTGGACCTCGAAACCGGTCGCGTTGCCGCCAGCGTCGCCTTCGAGAATCCGCAGCGTTTCGGCGGCACCGACGTGATGGCGCGCATTCAATACGACACCGATCATCCCGGCCGCCTGCTCCAGCGCACCTTGATCGGATACCTCTCGCGCGCCATCGCCCGGCTGCCGGTGGATCCTCTCCGCGTTTTTGAGATCGTCGTGGTGGGCAACTCCACCATGCGCGACCTCTTCCTCGGGCTCGACGTGCATGGCATCGGCCAAAAACCCTACTGGTCCGAGACCGAAAAAACTTACCGCGCAGGCGGGTCCGTTACCACTGCGGTGAGCCTCCGCGCCCGCGACCTGCGCCTGCCCTGTCACCCCGAGGCGCGCCTTTATGCGCTGCCCTTGGTCGGCGGTCACGTGGGCGGAGACGCCGCCGCCTGCCTCCTCGCGGTCGCTCCCCACCTCGGCGACGAGGTCGTCGCGATCATGGACATCGGCACCAACACCGAGTTGTTCATGGGCAACCGCCACAAACTCTTCGCCGCATCCTGCCCCGCCGGCCCGGCCTTCGAGGGACGGTCCATCCGTTGCGGGATGCCCGGCCTCGACGGGGCCATCGAAAAAATCCGGCTGCACGCCGACGACACCGCTCCCGAGATTCGTGTGATCGGCGGCGGCCGTCCCGAGGGTGTTTGCGGCTCCGGCTTGATCGACCTGCTCGGTGAATTGCGCCGCACCGATCGCATGAACGCCTACGGACGCTTCGAGGACGGCTCGTCCGAGTTCACCGTTCACGCCGAGACGGGAATCGTGTTTCACGAAGGCGACATCAACGAACTCGCCCAAGCCAAGGGCGCAAACGTCGCCGGGCTGCTCACCGTCGCCAAGGCCTACGGCATCACCCTCGACCAACTCGACCGTTTCTACCTCGCCGGCGGCTTCGGTCGTCATCTCGATCTGGCCGCCTCGCGCCGCATCGGTCTCATCCCGGATCTGCCCGACGAGAAAATTGTCCAGATCGGCAACGCCGCCATCGAGGGCGCGTGCCTTGCCCTCCTCTCCATCACCCGACGCCGCGAGTTGGAGGAACTCGTGAAGAACATTCGCCATGTCGAATTGGAAACCGACCCCGGATTTTTCGACCATTTCGTGCAGGGCTGCCAGTTCAGCCCTGTCGGCTCGACGGAGGAGACCCCCTCGTGAACGTGCTCTGGAAAATCGCCGGCCAACACCCCGTC
>JANJTQ010000084.1 GCA_024711005.1 Opitutaceae bacterium
GCCCGCACGGCCTGCCCGGCCACGTTCATCGTGAACGTCTCCAACGCCACACCGGTACGATCCCCCGTCAGTCGAGCATCCAAGCTTTCGATCTCCGGCCAGCCGCTCAGCCGCCCCGAATCGTCCGGCGCCAGTTTGGCAATGCGTAACGTGGCCTTGCCCACCGGTTTTTCGAGGGTTCCCGATATAGTCATCCGCACTTCGGGATCGGTGGCAGCCAATCCGGTGATCGCGGAGAGTTGCTGCCAGAAAAATGCATTCGGCTCCGTGGCCGCGTCCAACGACAGGGCGGCCGTTTCATCCACCCTCAGCAACGGAGTCCGCCCGGGATGAATCGTAACCGGCAGGCGTCCGTTCGCCCGCGCCACTTGTCGTTCATCCATGGATACACCCAACGTCTCCACCTGCACGCCGTCGGCATTTCCTCGCGCAGAAAGCGCCAGGTCGGCGCGCCGACCTCCATCCACCTCGATCCGGCCCTCGCCAGTCGCGGTGAAGACGAGCGGCCCGCGATCCCACCGCCCATCCACCGCCAGTGACGTCACCGCCCACTCGACATCCGGTAGTTCCAGAATCTCCGCCAGCCACGATGATCTCACGTTTTTGACGTCCACCTTCACCTCACCGGTCTCGCCCCACGCCAGCCGCGCGACGCCTTCGCCTTCCGGACCTTTCAATCGGAGTTCATCGGTTGTGATCGACGGCAACCACTGCAAGCGCGCCGGAGCGACCAGACGCAACCGCTCCGTTTCCGCCTGCGAAAGGACGAGCTCTTCGATACGCACCGAATCCGTCGCCACGGAGCCGCGCGCTTTCAACCGTGTGCCGCCCGCCACCGCATCCACCGAGACCGAGTCGAGCAGGCGGCCCGTGCCTTTCCATTGCGCATCCAAGGCCAGCGCCCGCAACGGAGCCACGCGTAATCCCACCGCCTTGGCCCGTCCTTCATGCTTCACCAATGGCCAGGCACCTGCGGCCATGGCGTCGACTTCGAGTGTTTCAAATTCCGCACCCGTCGTGAGCCAGCGGGCCACTGTCCCCCGGCTTACGCGCCCCTGTATCCGGCCCTGTGCAAGGGTGCGCGTGCGGGTGTTCCATTCGCCCCCGAGTGCGAGTTCATCGCCGTCCGCGAGCTTCACCGTCGCGGTCTTCACGCGTAGCACCGGCCACTCCAGGTTTGCCTCGACCCCGGCCTCAGTAACGACCCAGTCGTCGACCGTCGCATTCGTGGTCGTCAACGTCGCCCCGACCAAGGGCACGCGTTCGCCTTGCGGAGTGACCTCCACCACGCCGGTCACCTCCCCTCGCCCTTTGAACCACGGCTGCTTCGCCAGATCCACCGTGAGATCGAAGCGCGAAGCGCCGGCCAACAACCGGCCGTCCCGTCCAATCTCAATCGGCTCGGTCAAGTGTCCTTCCACGCCCGGCACTTGCAGATCAAGCCTGTCGATGCTCAGCCGCCCCCATCCTCCCGAGCCATGCAACTGCACGCGCAACGGCGGTGCTTCTTTTTCCGCGAGCGGTTTTCCCTCGGCTTGCGCATCCACCGTGAGCACACCGTCGCGCAGGATGATTTCCGCATGACCCGCGACCGTCTCGTGAAACTCATTCAACTTCAGACGCGCGGCGGGCAGTCGCCAGTCGGTCGCTTCGACTTTGGCGTCGACCGGGACCCATCCTGTTTTTGCGAACCATGCCTCATAGGTGAGGGGCTGCCCCCACCACGACCCCCGCCCGAAAATTCGGTCGCCGTCGCTTTCCAGCGTCGCTTCCCATTCGCCCTCCGCCGCCTTGGCTTCGACGATCAGCCGATCAACCGGATGGTCGCTCTTGATCAAGACCTCCGCGACTTCCTCGCGCCACATCAAGCCGGTGACCTGCAAGCGCGGTCCGTCCGTTTTGTCCCACTCGGCGCCGGACACCCGCAAGGTTTCGCCCGGCCGGGAGATTTCGCCAGCTCCGGCGCTGGCGGGAGGAAGCCAGCGGTCCAAAACCGCGATAATCTCCCCGAGTTGCGCCCGCAAAGGGCTCCAACCCTCGGGCTGATCCTTGTCCTTCGGCGCATCCGTCGGATTCACGACAACGCTCCACTGCCCGACCGTCACTTCGCCCGGCCGCCGAACAAGCCACAGGAGCGGCGCACCGAGTTCGACGCGCGAGACTTTCACGTCCACGCCGGGCCGGCTCACCACGACGTTCGTCAAAACAAAGCGCGTGTAACCAATTCTCTGATACTCGCCAAAACTCAGGCCGAAGGATCCTCCGCCAACCCTGAGCGCCGCCCCCAGCCACCATGGCAGCGCCGCGAGCGCAACGACGGCGCAGGGGACGGCCACCAAGGCGACGAGGACGAGTTTACGACGCATGCGAGATCGGGACCGGCGGAGTCAGACCGTTGCGCGCCAGCAACGCCGCAATGTCCGGATCACGCCCCATAAAACGACGATACAGTTCCGCCGGATCGGCGGAGTTTCCTTTGCTGAGAATGTGTTCGACGAACTCCGCGCCGACCTTCGCGTTGAACACCCCTTCGCGCCGGAACCGGGTAAAGGCATCCGCATCGAGGACCTCCGCCCATTTGTAGGAATAGTAGCCGGCCGCATATCCCACGGGATCGCTGAAGAGATGCCCGAAACGCTTTACGATGGTGCGCCCCGGCGGCTCGGTCGGGATCATCGTGTCGGCGACCAGCGCGCGCGCCTTCGCCTCGATATCGCCTTCGGCAAACTCGGGCGCGCGCATGTGCAGAAGAAGGTCCATCCTGGCAAATTGCACCTGACGGATGGTCGCGCAGGCCGAACGGAAGTTTTTCGCCGCCGTCATTTTACTGAAAATCTCATCGGGGATCGCCTCTCCCGTTTCATGATGCCGCGCAAAGAGGTCGAGGCTCTCCCGCTCCCAGCACCAGTTTTCCATCATCTGCGACGGCAGCTCGACGAAGTCCCACGCCACGTTGACGCCGTTGAGCGACTTGATTTCCACCTCGCCGAGCAGGTGGTGCAGCAGGTGGCCGAACTCGTGGAAAATCGTCTCGACCTCACCGTGCGAGAGCAACGCCGGCTTGTCCCCGGCCGGTGGCGTGAGATTGCCGCAGATGTAGCCGAGATGAGGCGCACGCGAACCGTCGGCCTGCGGACCACCGGTAACGAGATATCCCATCCAAGCACCGCCGCGCTTCGGCTCGCGCGGATGCCAGTCGGCATAAAACGAACCCAGGTGACGTCCGTCCGCGCCATGCAGGTCGTAGAACTTCACCTCCGGATGCCACACCTCGACCGTACCGGCCGGATGCTCCTTGATACTCAAGCCAAAGACGCGACTCGTGAGTTCGAACAACCCCGCGATCACGCGGTTCATCGGCAGGTAGGGTCGCAACACCTCGTCGTCAAAATCGTAGCGCGACTGCCGGAGCTTTTCCGCCCAATAGCCGACCTCCCACGGTTTGAGCACCGAGCGCGGCGCCCCGGTTTCCTTAGCCTTGAATTCCTCCAGCTCCGCGCACTCGCGCACAAAGGCCGCGTGCGCGCGGCTGTTCATGTCCTCGATGAAAGCCAGCGCGCGTTCGCCCGATCCCGCCATGCGGCGGGCGAGCACGAGATCGGCGAAATGCGGTTTGCCGAGCAATCGAGCCTTCTCGTCGCGCAGCGTGATGATCTTTTTAACCAACTCCGCGTTGTCGTGCGGGGCCTGCGCACCCACGGCGATCGCGGCCGTCCACATTTCCCGACGGAAGCTTTCGTCGTCCGCGTAGGTCATGACCGGTTCCTGCGAGGGCATGTGCAGGGTGAACCGCCAGGCGGGCTTGTCCGGCGTGCCGAGCCCTTTGCTTTCCGCGCTGCGTTTCGCCGTGGCCACGGCATGCGCGGGCAGACCGCGCAACCGCGCCTCGTCTTCGATCACGAGTTCCCAGGCATTCGTCGCGTCGAGGATGTTGTCGCCATATTTCTGGGTCACTTCGGCGAGTTCGGTCTGGAGCGCCTCCAGACGCGCGCGTTGCGCCTCGGGCAGATCGGCGCCGGCCTCACGAAAATCTTTGACCGTCTCGTCGACAAACCGGCGATGAATCCCGGTGAGCGCGGCGGCGGCCGGCGTGTCGGCGAAGGTCTTGAGTCGTGCCCAGAGCGCGGGATTGAGTTGGATGCGCGCGAAGAACGCCGAGACCTGCGGCAGCAGCGCGTTGTGCGCATCGCGCAGCGGGGGCGAGTCGGCGACGGATTGGAGATGGGTGACCTTGCCCCACGCGAGGTTGAGTTCCTCGGTGGCGCGCTCCAGGGCGAGAAACGTGTTCTCATAGGTGAGCGCCTCCGTCGGAAGCGAGGCGATGGCGTCGATCGCGGCCTGCGCCCGGCTCAGCGCGACCTCGATGGCCGGCGCGATCAGTTCCGGAGTATGCTGCGACCAGCGAATTTCAAAGGAGGAATCGAGAAAGGGATTGGTAGCCACGGCACGCAATGACCCCGCCCATCCGCAGGTTGTCAACTGTGCAGGCGCATCGCCCCCTCACCCGATGGATCACTCCAGCCCCAAGGCCTTCCGTCCTTCGGGTGAGATCATCTGAGGCGTCCATGTCGGCTCCCACACGATGTGCACCTTGGCCGACTCGACCGTGGGCAGCGTCGCGATCTTCTGGCGCGCGTCCTCGGCGATGACCGGCCCCATGCCGCAGCCGGGGGCGGTCAACGTCATCTTCACCTCGACGGCGTGGCCGCCCGTCGGGGTTTTTTCGATGCTCAAATCATAGACCAGCCCGAGATCGACGATGTTGACCGGGATCTCGGGATCGAAACACGTCTTCATCGCCGACCACACCGCTTCCTCGCTGAAATCGCCCGTCGCCGCCGCAGGTTGCGCGACGCCCAGCGTCGACGTGTCGAAGCCGTCCAAGGCATCGGCACTTTCGCGCGGAATGCGAAACAGTCCGCCGTCGGTGCGGATCGTGACACTGCCGCCCAGCGTCTGCATGACGTGCGCCGCGGTGCCGGCGGGCAAGGCGACCGTGTCGCCGGCGGGAATGACAGTGGCCGTGATGTCACGGGTCAAAACGTATTCGGATGCCATGAGCTGATGTGAAATAATGAGTGAGTGGATAATGAGTGGAGCACTGATCTCAGCGCACGTTAACTTCGAGCGGCAGACGGGCGTAAACCCCGCGCGGATCATTGAACTGCTGCAACGTCTTGCTTTGCTCCTCCAGGCGCTCGACCACCTGCGAAACCAAGCCGCGCGAGGACGACTCGACGGGCACCACACCGTCCAGCCACTTGGCCAGCAATTCGGCAAAGGTCTGAGTCTGCGGGAACTCAACCAGCGTGTAATCGTCCAAGCCGGCCGCCTCCGCCGCATGGGCAACGGCGGCATCCAGCCCGCCCAGTTCGTCGATCAGACCGAGACTCAGCGCCTCGCGTCCCGACCAAACCCGGCCTCCGGCGATTTTCCGCACCTCGGCCGGATCGAGTTTGCGGCCTTCGGCGACCTTACGGATGAACTCGTCATAGATCCACTCCACCATGCCTTGAAAGATCGCCAGCTCAGCCTGGGTCTTTGGCCGGGAAATAGTGAAGATGTCTGCGTGCTTGCCGGTCTTCACGCTGTCCCAGGTGATGCCCAGGTCGTTGGCGAGTTTCTTGATGTCGAAGTGAATTCCCACCACGCCGATCGAACCCGTGATGGTGGTTGGTTCGGCGTAGATGCGAGTGCCGTAGGCGGAAATCCAATACCCGCCCGACGCCGCGTAGCTGCCCATTGAAACGACGACGGGTTTTACTTCGGCCGCCAGCCGCAGTTCGCGTTGGATGTGCTCCGACGCCGTCGCCGAACCACCCGGACTGTTCACCCGCAGCACGATGGCCTTCACGTCATCGTTCGTCCGCAAGGCGCGCAGCTCGCGCGCGAAACGCAGCCCCCCCACTTCATCGATCTCGCCTTCGCCATCGACGATCGCCCCCTCGGCATAGACCACCGCGATTTCCCGTCCTGCGTGACTCTTGTGGACAGGAAGCGAACGTGCGTAATCAGCCAGCTCGATTTGCTTGAACGGCTTGTCGAACGCGGTGCGGCCCGTGGCGGATTTCAGTTCGGCCAATATTTCATCCCGGTAGGCCAACCGATCGACCAAGCCGGCCTTGAGCGCGGACTCCGGTCGAATAATACCCTCGGCATCCACCAATGATTGCAGGTCGCCCTGACTGATTTTGCGGTCTTCGGAAAGGTCGGCGAGCAGATCGCCCCACAGGTCGCCCAGAAGTTTTTCCAACTGCTCGCGGTTTTCCGGACTCAGGTCTTTGCGCACAAACGGTTCGGCGTAAGACTTAAACTCACCGACCTTGGTCACCTGCACACCGACGCCAAAGCGTTCGAAGGCACCGGCGAAAAACGTCGGCTCGCTCGCCAAACCCGGCACCACCAACGAACCGTAAGGATCAAGGACAAGATCGGTGGCACCCGCGGTGAGGTAGAGGTCGGCGGTCGTCGCGAAATTCAGGTAGGCGACCACCGGTTTGCCCGATTCTCTAAAATCGGCCAAGGCGGCGCGCACCTCGGCCAATGCGGCAAACCCGGTGCCGTAACCCTCCGGCGAGAGATTGCCGAGCAACACCACGCCGAGGATACGCTTGTCGGCGCCGGCATGACGAAGGGCGCGCGTTACGGTGCGCAATTGCAGGGTCTGGGAATCATCGCTTCCGCCCAGCAAAGCGGCCGGCCCCATCCCGTCGAACGCCGGCGGCGCGTCGGTGATGTTCGCATTCAGGTTGAACACCAGATAGGAGCCCGACTCGACAGTCTTCACCTCGGGTTTGATGGACGACACCGCCACGAGCAGGCCGAAGGACACCACCATGACACCGGTTATTACCAGTGCGATCGCCGCCAATGTGCCGAGAAACGACGCAAAGAAATTCTTCATAAAGTGTCGCAGCGTAGCCAACACCTCCGGCACCGCCAGTGCTTTGTGCAAAGTCTCGACAGCTTTAGGGGGCTTCGCGCCTCACTGCTGCCAGGCTCGCCAGGCGTCCTCGGTAAAACGCATGTACCGCACGCCGGTCGCGAAATCCGTCAACCGCACCGGCGTCCCCGCGCGGATGCTTTCCACAAAATCCGCCTCCACGCGCCAGGAGCCGCGCTTTTCCGGCGAAATTTCCACCACGCGTTCATCGTCTCCATTTGCGTGCTGCCACAGTTTGCCCGCGGCCAGATCAAGGCGAAGCCCGCCTCGCTCGCCACGCAGAAGGATCTCATTGCGCGGATGAATCGTTTCGACCGCGCTGAACTCGGCCCGCAGAACCGCCCCGCGTGAAAACCGCCCGTCCACGCGCACCCAATCCGGCACATCCACGCGCACAGTCGCCCCAGTTTCGTCGACGCGCTCCGGCGTGACGATCCCCGCCTCGGCACCGATCACCGCGGCATCGTCCCCGAGCCAGCGTTGCACCGCTTCGTAATAGATTCCCAGCGTGAGCGTGTTCACGCCGTTCCACTCCCGCCGCTGACGCCACGCGATCGGCGTATTCGGATTGGCATACGCCCCGTGGGCATGCGCGATGCGCACCTCGCGCAACGGACCAAGCGCGCCGCCGGCCAACAGGTCCCGCACGGTCGCATCCCACGGCAACGTGACGGGCGATGGCACGATCTGCGCAACGATCCCCGGATGCTCCCGCCCGGCCTCCGACAGCGCGGCGACCATCGCCTCCGCCTCCGCCACGGAGGCCGCCATGCGCGCCTCGGTGAGCACGTGTTTGCCCACGCGCAACGCGGCGATCGCAATCTCCGCATGCAAATAAGGCCACGTCCCGATGCAAATCGCATCGATGTCCGCCGCATCGACCAGCTCGCGCCAGTTGTCCGCCACGCGAGAAATACCCGTCTCGCGCGCAACCCGTTCCGACGAGGCCCGCGTGCGGTTGACCACCGCGACCAACTCGACATTCGGCAGCGCGCGAAACCCGGGGATGTGTTTCTCGCGGGTGTTGGCTCCCGCGCCGACGAAACCGATACGCAAAGGATGGTGCATAGTGAAAACATGATCCTCCTAGACCCGGTGATCCCTCCCCGCAGCCGCTGTCTCAGACCACCGCCGGATAGCTTCCGAGCCACTTCACCAACGGACAGAATTTTTTCAGCTCGGCGATGGCTTCCTTCATCGCCGGGTCATCGTAGTGACCGGTGACGTCAATGAAGAACAAGTAGTCCCACGGACGCCGCTTGCTCGGACGCGACTCGACCTTCGACAGGTTGATGCCGCGCTGGCCGAACGGCATCAGCATCTTCAACAACGAGCCGGAATGGGCCGCCGCCTCGTCGCCCAACGAGATCACCAGGCTGGTGAGATCGCGACCGCCACCGACCGGACCGGAGGCCTTCTTGCCCACGACGAAGAACCGGGTGGTGTTGTCGTTCTGATCCTGAATGTTTCGCGCGAGCACCGGCACGCCCTGCAATTGCGCGGCCAACTCCGCGGCAATCGCCGCCACGCCGGGCGTATCCTTGGCGATCTGCACCGCCTTCGCCGTGCTGGCGGTATCGATCAACTGGGCGTGCGGCAGGTGGCGTTGCAGCCAGTGACGGCACTGCGCGATCGCCTGATCCTTGGAATAAACCTTTTCGATTTTCTCCAGGGGCGTGGACGAAATCAGCGAGTGATTGATCTCCAGAAAAACCTGGGCGACTACCTTCAAGTCGCTCTCCACGAAACCATCCAACGCCTCGCGCACGGAACCTTCCGTGGAATTCTCAATGGGAATGATACCGTAATCGGCCTCCCCCTTTTCGACCGCGGTGAAGATGTCGGAGATCGTCGCGATCGGCGAATAGTCCACGCTCGCGCCGAATTTCTTGATCGCGGCCGCATGCGTGTAAGTCGCCTCCGGTCCGAGGTAGGCGATCAGCAGGGGTTTTTCGAGGGCGATGGCCGCCGACATGATCTCCCGATAAATCGCCTGCAGCGCTTCGTTCTTGATCGGCCCCTTGTTGAGCGCCGTGACCTTCCGGAACACCGCATCCTCGCGCTCGGGCACGTAGATCTGGCCGCCGGAACTGCGCTTGAGTTTGCCAATCTCGGCGGCAAGCGCGAGGCGGCTGTTGAGCAACTCGACGAGTTGGCGGTCGTGCGCGTCGATTTGTTCCCGGATGGGTTGAAGCGGATCGGACATGGTCAGGCGGAAACGGATTTGTCGTCGTCGTCACCCGGAATGTCGGCGACCGGCGCCGACGGCTCGGCGGACACGATGGGCTCGGCGGATTCGGAAGCGGATTCGGCGGGCGATTCAGAAATCTGGGCGGACGCCAAAGGCTCGGTCTCGGAGGAGGGCGTTTTGGCCGGGGCTTCGTCGACGGACGGCTCCGAGACATCGGCCGGTTCGTCGACATGCGTAACTTCGACCGGCTCAAGGTTGGGCGACTCGCCTTCGCCCTCTTCCAACGGCAGGCCCATCTCCTCGTCGGCGGGTGGTTTGACGTTGATGGCGTTCTTGAGCCACTCGTCGATCTGGCGCGGCGATAGCACGTCGGACGCCGGCAGTTCCACCAACGATTTCACGCCGGTGAACTCCAGGAATTTATCCGTGGTTCCGTATTGCAACGGACGTCCCGGCAGGTCGGCGCGACCGACGATATAAACGAGTTCGCGCTCCAACAGTTTGTTGAGACCGGCCTCGGCCGAGACACCGCGGATCGTCTCGATTTCACTGCGCGTGACCGGTTGGCGATAGGCGATGATCGCGAGCGTTTCCAAGGCCGACTGGGTGAGCTTCGCCGGAGCCGGCTCGTCACGCATGATGCGAATCCAACGGGCAAACCGCGGATGCGTCACCAAGCGGTAACCGGTTGCGCCATCGATCAACAAATAGATGTCGTTCGCATCACGCAGTTCGGCGGCGAGTTCGTCCATCGTTTCGCGAATCTGAGTGGCCGTAATCAGAGACGGCACGTCCTGATACAGCTCGGCGTCGGTCTCGGAAGGGGCAACCGCCAATACCTCGGTCGTTTCGGTCTCTTGGGCCGCCAGTGCGACCGGCTCCTCGGCGGGAACCTCGGCAGGTTCACCCTCGGCGGCCTCGGCCACGGGCTGCGCATTCGACGAGGCCCGCGAAGCCTGATCATGAAAGCGCGCGAACGCGGTCTGGATGTCCTTGATCGAGAGCGGCTGGCTCGAAGAGAAGAGCAGCGCCTTGAGCACTTTTTTGAGGTTGAACGCCATGCGGAAGAAAGCCGAAGAGTGATGCGGTCGCCCGAACCCGACGCAACCCTGGAAATTGGCTCCGGGGCGCGCCCCGTCCGAATCGTTCTCGTTCTCCTACTCGTTCTCGTGCCTTGGCTCGGAGACTCGAGCCGGAGAAAGAGAAAGAGAACGAGGACGGCGGCAAAACGACGGCTCCGCCGAAGACATCGCGCTTGCCCGCCCCGCGCCCGCTTGGTTTCGTCCCTTCTTTAATCCCATGTGCTTCACGCCTTCCACCTCCGTCCCCCGCCCCCATTCCGCCGTTGTCGTCGATGGCAATGACCGCGCCCCCGCCCGGTCCATGTTGCGCGCCGTGGGTTTCACGGACGACGATTTCAACAAACCCCAAATCGCCGTCGCCTCGTCCGCCAGCGATATGACGCCTTGCAACGTCCACCTCGGCGAACTCAGCGACCACGCCCGCAAAGGCGTCAACGAGGCCGGCGGCAAGGCGGTCTATTTCAACACGATCACCGTCACCGACGGCATCAGCATGGGGACGCAGGGCATGCGCTACAGCCTGGTGTCCCGCGACGTCATCGCCGACTCCATCGAGACGGCCGTCGCCGCCGAAGGTTTTGACGGACTCGTCGCAATCGGCGGCTGCGACAAAAACATGCCGGGCTCGATGATCGCCATCGCCCGCCTTAATCGCCCCGCCGTCTTCGTTTACGGCGGCACCATTCTTCCCGGTTTCACCCCCGGCGATTGTGATCACACCAAACCGCTCGACATCGTCTCCGTCTTCGAGGCCGTCGGCAAACACGCCAAGGGCGAGCTCGACGACGCCGGTCTGAAGGACGTGGAGAAGTCCGCCATTCCCGGTCCCGGCTCCTGCGGCGGCATGTACACCGCCAACACCATGGCCAGCGCGATCGAAGCCCTCGGCATGAGCCTGCCCAACAGCAGCGCCCAACTCGCGGTCGGCAAGGAGAAACGCGACGATTGCGAACGCGCCGGCGCCGCCGTCGTGAACATGCTCCGCAAGGGCATCAAACCCCGCGACATCCTCACCCGTCAGGCCTTCGAGAACGCCATCATGGTGTGCCTCGCCCTCGGCGGCTCCACCAACCTCATCCTCCACCTGCTCGCCATCGCGCACTCCGCCGGCGTTCCGCTCACCCTCGAAGACTTCAAGGTTATCGGCGAAAAGGTCCCGCTCCTCGCCGACCTTAAGCCCTTCGGCAAATACAGCATGAGCCACCTCATCCGCATCGGCGGCATCCGCCCGATGATGAAGCTTCTCCTGGATCGCGGCATGCTCCACGGCGAGTGCCTCACCGTCACCGGCGAGACGATCGCGGAGTCCCTCAAGGATGTGCAACCCTACCCGGCGTATCCCTCCGAGCAGGACATCATCCGTCCTTGGGATCAGCCGATCAAAACCGAAACCCACCTCCGCGTCCTCCACGGCAACCTCGCCCCCGGCGGTGCGGTCGGCAAGATCACCGGAAAAGAAGGCCTCTATTTCAAAGGCACCGCCAAGGTTTACGAAGGCGAGGAAGACGCGCTCAAGGGCATCCTCCGCGGCGACGTGGTCAAAGGTGACGTCGTGGTCATCCGCAACGAAGGCCCCGTTGGCGGCCCGGGCATGCGCGAGATGCTCTCCCCGACCAGCGCCGTCGCCGGCCGCGGTCTGATCAAAGACGTCGCGCTCATCACCGATGGACGCTTCTCGGGCGGCAGCCACGGTTTCGACGTGGGACACATCACGCCCGAGGCGGCTTGCGGCGGACCGATCGGCATCGTGCAAAACGGCGACCTGATCGAGATCGACGCGGTCAAGAACACCATCAGCCTGCTCATCCCGGATGCCGATTACGCCGCCCGCATGAAGGCCTACAAGCCGCTTCCCCCGAAGGAAACCCGCGGCGTGCTGGCCAAGTATGCGAAGCTCGTAAGTACCGCCTCCGAAGGCGCGGTAACGGACAAGTATCTCTGAGCCACCCACTCTTTCTCTTTCCTCTTAATCATTCTCTTTCTCTCATCTGGTCATCGCAGCAGCCGCCGCCTGACGAAAGATAAAGATTAAGATAACGAGGAAAGAGTCGGAGCGGAAAGACGGGCTTTAAAGGTCCCCCCCATCCGGCGCTGCCCAACCCGCAGCGCCCTTTTTGCGCCCACATATTTCCCTATATGGACTGCGGCGACCTGTCGCCGCGTTCGACGGCGCGACCCGTCGCGCCGCCCCCCGCCAAGTCTAAAGTGATGCTAAAGCCAAAACAATCTGTCGGCGGCAGGATTAACGCCCCTCCCACGGCGTGTGAACTCTATCACCTT
>JANJTQ010000115.1 GCA_024711005.1 Opitutaceae bacterium
CCGCGTCGGCGGCGGCCTTGAAGATGCCTGAGCCTGGCGACTCCTTTTTCCTGTTACGGGCGACGCAAGGCGGCATGATCGGGGGCGAGCGGCGCGGGGGCGAGTGCGGAGAGATTGCGAAGGGCTTCGCTCCGGGCCTTCCAGGCGGCGGGTGGCTGGAAGTGGGGAACGAGTTCGTCGATGAGTTCTTGAACCTCGGCGACCCGGGCGGCCGGGATGCGCCAGGTGCGACGTGCCGAGGCGGGCGCGGTGGCGCTGCCGGCGAGGGCACGTTGGGCGGCGGTGATGCGGGATATCTTTTCGGGGGACAGCAGGTAGACCTTGCCGGAAGCGTCCTCGACATAGCCCCGATTGGTCGCGAGTGCGGTACGCAGGTTTTCTTCCGGAACGCGACCGGCATTGAGGCCCAGAGTGAGGGTGAACTCGCCGGCGGTTTCGGCGATGTCGCACTGAACGTCGGCCTCGGCGAGCTTGGCGGTGTTTTTCTCGAAATTGTCGGTAAAGTTGGCGTGCCAGGTATTGCGGAGGGCGTCGAGATGAACGGCGAGGAAGTTGAGCGTCTTGTGACGATCCCGCAGCCACCACTTGCGGGTGAGCGCGTCGAGAGTGAAGCCGTGGGATTTTACGAGGTCGAGAGCCGCGGCGTAACCGCTTTGTTCGCGGGAGGGCAGGCTGATCGCGAGATAGTGTTCGCTTCCGTCAACGGTGAGCGGGGTGGACGAAGTTGAGTTCGACGGGCGGACCGACGGGCGGGCGACGGGGGTGGGGCGGATCGGCGGCGGCGCGGGTTCACGGGCTTCGTCGAGGTGTTCGCTTACGCCGCGCAGACGCGGGCCGATCCAGAGCAACGGGGACTGAGGCGCGTTGACGAAGGCAAAGACGGATTGGCCCTTGAGCGCGACGACCAGTTCACGGAGCTGAGCTCGGGTGAGCTGGAGGAACGGAGGCAAGGTTGCCGCACCCCCGCAGAGGCGCTGCAGAATCACCAATGCGGGCATCACCTCGGCGGAAGGTGGGCGGGACAGATCGAGGTCAACCTTGACGGCAATCGCGTCGCGAGGGGCGGAGGCAGCGAGATTTGGCGGAAGGAGGACGCGGAGCATCCGTCAAAGTCCCTTTCCGACACGGATCAACGCGAGCGGAAATTTCGCGATGAAAACCAAGAAACGCGGATCCATATCCAATCCATGATCGATGAAACGAAGCATCGTCAGTTGTCGTTCGGCCTTGGTGATGCAGGTGAGTTACTCAAGCGGATGGGGGAACCATCGTCTCCAGTGTCGTCGGATCTAGACGCGCTTCCTTGTAATTCCTTAACGGAATACGAACTTATATCGACCGCCTTGATGTGGGAGGCATGCGGCGTTCGCTAACCGCGGCGATGGATGTGACGTTAAAACCGGGATGTTTTTGAGAGTGACTCGTGTGCGAAACGGAGTGCCAGATTTCCCACCTTCATGCTTGCCGTAGTACGATCAAACTACTTTGGTAAACGCCAGCAGGATACAAATTCCACCCACTTAGATCTCCCATGAAAAAGTCGCTCCATTCCTTGTTCGTAGCCGCCATCGTCAGCGTAACCTCAATTTGCGCTCAGGCCGCTGAAACCCTCTCTGAAGCGGTCGTCCTTAAAACCAAAGGTGACGTGCAAGCAGTGCTCCCCGGCCAATCTGTACCGACAGCGGTCAAAGCCGGCGACAAACTCCCTGAAGGGACTGTCATTGAAACCGCGGATAAATCCGAAGTGGAGATCCAGGTTTTCTCCGGTACGGTTGCCAAAATCGAAGCCGGTTCGAAAGTCGATTTGAGCAAGGTTTCCATCTCCACCGAAAACGGCGCGATCACCAAGCAAACCGCATTGCTCAACCTCCGTATCGGCACGGTGGTTTCGACCCTCGATCCCTCCAAGAAGGCGATTAACGATTACTCCATCCGTACCCCCAAGGGCGTCGCCGCCGCTCGCGGAACCCGGTACACCGTTTCTGTTTCTGCAACGGGCGAAGTTCGGACGTTTGTCGCTCGCGGCCAAGTCGTCTTCCTCAACACTGTCACGGGTCAATCCGTCACCGTGCCGAATGGTTACGTCGTCGTTGTTGATGCCGATGGCAACATCAGTGAGCCGACTGAAGCCACCGATGCTCAGCGGAAAGCTGCCGACGATAAATTCAAGGAAGATACCGACAAAGAGCGCGCGATCGATATCACGATCATCAGCCCTTCCAACTAAGAACCCTCTCATAAAGACGGGCACCTCGAAACGAGGTGCCCGTCTTTTTTTTGCGCAGGTTTGGGGCAACGGGACGCTACCCGTGTTTCGGCGGTTTATGGGGCATGAATATTTACGCGCCCCGGCCTTTACGTTCTTGGTGGAACTCCGCTTCGGGGCGCGTGCAACCTGCGTTTGGTTCTTGGGCTGAGCAGAAACATAATCGGATCCGTTACTCAGCCGGCCGACTCGTCCATAAACGAGGTTTGAAAGGGAGGCTTGGCCGTCGTGACGGAATGGGTTGGGCTGTCCGGTGCGTTGGACAGGTGGCGCGGTGGACGTGAGACCCGTTGGGCGACGGCGGCTTCACGATCCGCTACGATGCGGTCGCAGATCTTGTGGATTTGAAGGCGCAGCCAACGCGAGGTCTGGCTCTTCTCCCCGTAATCGGCCGGTCCGTAGTGATCAATCCGACCGACATGACGTAGCCGATCATTCTGTTCGAACTCGGCAGTGGAGTCCGGATTGTAGACAGCGTAGGCCTTGCCCCCACCGCTTTTCACGACCGAGAAACTGGGAATGTCGCTCGGACCATCCGCGATGTAGATCATGTTCTGCAGCGGAATTCGGCGGTCCTCCGGCTTGATGTTGGCATTCACATCGATCGACGGATTCTTGTTGGTGCCCTTGTTGATCTCAAAAATCGCACGCGTCTTGGTCGTGTTGTCGATGACCATGCCGATTTGGGCGATTTCCGACTCGGCGGAGAGCTCCAGTTCCTTTTGTTGGAGGAAGCCGGGTTGCAGCGGATTTTCGACAAACTCGCAGCCCCAGATTCCGTCAACCCCGGCTGCGGCGGCACTGCCGCGGATCATCTCGGCCAAGCCCGTGCTCACGATGTAGTGTTCCAGCGTGATCTCGTGTTTGGCGTGTTCGGGTTTCTCGCGAACGAAGGTACGGCTGCGATCGAAGAACGAAGGCATGCCCGGATAAAACTCGATGTCGGCTCCGCATGCGCGCAACACGCGGTTGTTCAGTCCGGCCATCTGGCCCGCGAGAACGTGCGTGAGCAGGTGATTCAGGTAGGCGATCTCACCCGAAAGTTGGTACCCCCGCTTGTGATAGTGCGAGACGAGATTGTTGGTCTCGTTCCAGAAGTTAGGCTCGTTGATGCCGTAGCGGCGAAACAACGGGGACTGCATGTATTCAGGGATTAAGGTCTTGTCGAAATCCCAGATGCACGCGATGATGTTCTGAGTGAAAAGCGTCGTGGCCATTGCTGATCAACACCGCCAGGCATAGTGCCGCGGTTTTCGTTGAGCGGGCTTACCCAAGCCGCTCGCAAATGCCTTCGCAATGCGCAAATAGTCCCGCGCCGACGCACTCGCCACCTTTCTTCGCATGGATTCCCTGCCCGAGATTCTTCCCTTCAAACTCCGCCTCGATGAACTCGATGCGCAGATGGCCGACCCGTCTTTCTACGCCAATGCGCGCAAGGCCACCGAGGTGTCCCGCGAGCAACAAAAACTCGCCCAGTTGATCGCCGACTATAAGGCGCATGAAAAAATCGGGACCGAGCTGAACGAGGCTCAGGCGTTGCTGAAGGATCCTGCCGCCGATGCCGAACTGAAGGAACTGGCCGCCGCCGAACTGCCTGAACTACAGGCTGCCCAAATCCGGTTGCGTGACTCGGTGCTGGCCGCGATGCTCCCGCCCGACCCGGACGATTCTCGCAACACGGTTATGGAGATCCGTGCCGGAACCGGAGGAGAGGAAGCCGCCTTGTTCGCCGCCGAACTGGCGCGCATGTATCAGCGCTACGCCGAAGACCGCGGGTGGAAGGTCGAACCGATGGGCAGCAGCCTTAGCGAACGCGGCGGATTTCGCGAAGTGAGCTTTTTGATTTCGGGACAGGATGTTTACCGTCAGCTCAAGTTTGAGAGCGGAGTCCATCGCGTGCAGCGGGTTCCGATGACCGAAGCGAATGGCCGCATCCATACCTCGACCGTGACCGTGGCCGTATTGCCCGAGGCCGAGGATGTGGATGTGCACATCGATCCGCAGGAACTGGAGATCACCGTGCAGCGGGCCAGCGGACCGGGCGGGCAGGGCGTCAACACGACGGACTCGGCCGTGCGTATTATCCACAAACCGACGGGCATGATTGTTTACTGCGCGGACGGACGCTCACAGCAGAAGAACAAAGCCAGTGCGATGTCGGTGTTGCGTTCGCGTTTGCTCCAATTGAAGGAGGATCAGGAGCGTGCCAAATATGCGGCGGAACGTCGCAGCCAGATTGGCACGGGTGATCGCAGTGAGCGTATTCGAACTTACAATTTCCCGCAGAATCGTCTCACCGATCACCGCATCGGCCTCACGCTTTACAGCCTGCCTCAGGTGATGGAAGGCGCGATCGATGGGATCATCGAAGCGCTGCAACGCGCCGACTTTGAGGAGAAATTCGCCGCCTTGACCGGCCAAAGCCACACTCCGCGCCGGTTCGGGTCGGGGGACGACGAATGAAAACCAATGCACGGTATTTTGCGGTTGATTCGATGGCTGGCCGCCTGTGCGCCGACGTATCAGTGAGGCTCAATCGCACACCATCGTGCAGTCCTCGGTGGCGGTGATTTTCGCCACGGGCATACGTCATTCCTCTACATTCACTCCACTGTCATGTCTTCGCTCACGCTTCTAGAGGTTGTCCAAAAGACCACCGATTTTCTTGCCGCAAAGGGGGTCGAGTCGGCCCGCCTTAATGCCGAGTTGTTGATCGGCCAGGCGCTCGGCCTAAAACGGATGCAGCTCTACTTGCAGTTCGAGCGAGTATTGGCCGAGGCCGAGTTGGAGAGAATCCGTCCTTTGGTGAAACGCCGGAGTTTGCGTGAGCCGTTGCAGTATATCATCGGGGAAACCGAATGGTCCGGCCTGTCCTTGAAGGTGGACCGGCGAGCGTTGATTCCGCGGCACGAAACCGAGCTGCTGATCGACTTGATCGGCGAGCGTCTCAAGGTGTCTCCGACGCGGATTCTCGATTTGGGGACCGGTTCGGGGGCCATCGCTTTGGCGCTGGCGAAGCGGTATGAACGCGCCGCTGTCACGGCGGTCGATTCAAGCACCGATGCGCTGGCGCTGGCCGCGGAAAATAGCATCGCGCTCGCACTGAATACGCGCGTCGAGTTTGTGCAGTCGGATTGGTTCGGCGCTCTCAAGCCGGAAGAAGCGTATGAGCTCATCGTTTCCAATCCGCCGTATTTGACGGATGAGGAAACCGCCGCGGCGGAACCCGAGGTGCGCGTGCACGAACCTGTCTCCGCGCTCACGGCGGCCGACGGAGGACTGGCCGACCTTCGCGTCATCGTCGCGGGGGCTCCGCAGTTTCTGAAGCCGGGCGGCTTGCTCGCCATGGAAACCGGGATCGAACATCATGCCGGAGTGATGCGGATGCTGACTGACGCCGGTTTTGTTGAGGTCGAGTCCGTACGGGATCTCACCGATCGGGATCGATTTGTTTTTGCACGCTGGCCGGAGTGACGGGTGTGACCCGCAGGGTTTTCGTGACGGGCGACTAGCACAGAAGCGGAGGACGCTAGCACGAACGCGGTTTTTTGGCGTATTGCGCCTCGGAATAGAATCGCCGCGGCGGTTGGCGGGGCTTGGCTCAAGGGCACCATGATTATCGCAGATCTTGCCAAGCTTCCAGGTGGAACATTTCCCGCGCGCCGTTGGGGCCGCGGCCTTGTCGGACAAGGCCCGCAGCCGATTCAGGCCAAGGGCTTTTCGATGGGCTATTCCATTCTTGAAGCGCATGGCGGTCAGGTGCCTTGGCACAATCAGGAGCAGGAGGAAGTTTACTTTATCGTGCAGGGAGAGGGACAGATCTGCGTCGATAACGAATGCTCTCCGATCAAGGCGGGGCAGGCGGTCTACATGACTCCGGGGAAGTTTCATCAGCTGACGAACACGGGCGACGAACCCATGCACATGATCTACGTGTATTGCCCGGGTGGTGACGTGGCGCACTGGAGGCAGGAACTCAATGGCACGCTGCCGCCCGCCGGTTCGGACGGCATTCCTCCGCTGCCCGAAGGGGCCCACCCGCAATGGCTCGGCACCGAACCGAGTCCGAAGACCGAGTGACGTAGAGTCCGGTAGCACAGTCGAAAAAGGAGCGACGGCGTTTCGCCGGTCTCCTCGTTCGCCCGCGTTCGGTTACGTATTGGGACTGGCATTACATAGGCCGTCGTAGGGATGCGCGGTCAACAAGGTGTTCGTGCCCGTTTTGCTTGGAGAATCGTGACGGTGATTGCCCTCGTTGCGGACGGGGCCCCGCAGTCGGACGGGCCCCGAATATCACAAATAAGTGCAACATAATTGGGGGTGGGCCCATTGTTGGGCGCTGCGGTGTTAGCTATTCTCGCGGCGACGTGAACCCGCATGGGTTCACATCCCGAGTCAGTCACCCCAACCGTGAACCCCCCATGAATACTTGCTTGTTTAAATACCCCGGACAGGCGACGCAGCCCCTGCTGCGTTCGCCTCGTTTATTCCGTCAAGCCACTCAACTCCTCACCGTCGCGGCTTTGGCCGTCGGCGGCGCTGTATCCGACGCGATGGCCGTTGACTATTATTGGCGTGGCAATGGAGGCACCGATGTGTGGTCCAATCTTGGACTGTGGAATACGCTTTCCTCTGGCGGCGGCTCCAATCCCGGTTCGTTCCTTTCCGGCGATACCTTTATCGAGAATGGCGTCACCGGTCCGATGGGCACCGCCTACGCGTTGAACAACAACGCAACAGTCACCTTTGCGGGCGGCACGCTCGTTTTGGGGACAGACGGACAGATATCGGTCAAAGCCACCGGTACGGGAAGGGCCCGGATCACCAGCTTGGTGACGACTGGAGGCGGATTGATCGTCGCCGCCGGCCAGGACAGCATCGTCCACAACCTGATTGTTGATTCGTTTAATAATCAAATCGGCGTCACCCGCCTCAGTGCTTCGAGCAGTGTCAATGCTCGCACACTGAACCTGGAGATCGGCACGTTATCCGGCGCCGGCAACTTCGCCGTCGATACGAACAGCGCCGCGGGGCGCACGATCTTCATCACCGCATCGAATGCCGTGAACTACACCGGGAACTTCAATTTCGACCGAGGTCTGATCAACTTTAACAACGATCTCGTTTCGGGTGGATCGTTGACGTTGAGCGGCACCGCCGTCGTCACCCTGGACCAGAGCGTCACGTTCAACGCCGTCACGATCAATGGTTCCAGTCTGGCCCCGGGGTTTCACAGCTTCTCGAGTCTGAACTCCGCCTACAACGCATTCTTCACCGACGGGGGCAGTGGCGGCATCACGGTCGGCGGCGCCGGTTCAGGATCGGAAACGATCGGCGGAGGAACCCTCGCCAGTCCGGCGCAAGGTCCTGCCGCCTCCTACGGCCTCGGTGAAGGTGCCACGCTCGTCAAGAACTGGAATTTTGGGACGAACGGCACGATCAAGACGAAGGCCGACCTCGACGCTCATTTCAACTACCACGACCA
>JANJTQ010000228.1 GCA_024711005.1 Opitutaceae bacterium
CGGCCTGGACTATGCCAGCCTGAGCGTACTTAAGCCGGAGTCGAGTTGAGGGGTATCGACGACGATCTCGGTCTTTAGATTGTGGGTTTTGGCGAGCGTGATGGCGGTGAGGCGGACATCGTCGCCTTCAAGGATGAGCTCGCGGTAACTGGCCGGGGAGTCGGGCCGGCGCGTGAAGACAAGTTTCCATGTGCCGTCGGGGGAATCGGACGCGGTGACCGCGTAGGATTTTTCGAGGGTTGCGAGGTCGAACGCGAAAAGGGCGTGGAGTAGCCGGAGGTCGGTCTCGGCCTCGGGCGGGGCGGATTGTTCGCGTCCGTCGGGGTGACGAAGGAGCAGGCCGTGTTCATCCAGAATCACCGTCGGGGCGCGGCGCTGGTCGTAGGAAAGACTGAGGCCGCGCGCCCGGTCGATGCGGACGGTGCCGGTGACGACGACGGGGCGTTTTTTTAACGGGGTATGGCGGGTTTCCCTGAATGGGGCGGAAACGGTTTGGGGTTTCGCGAGAGCGGCGATGCGGTCGTGCCAGTGCGCGGAGAGTTCGGCGGAGTAGGGCCCGGCGATCACCGGCAAGGCGAGCAGGACGAAAAGAAGCAGACGTGAAAATCGAGAGTTCATGATGGGCGGGCGTGACGGGCGATCCGACGGACCACCGGCCAGCGCCAAAGTAATAATTGCCCGATGAGGCGCGTGTGCAACCAGACCATCTTCACGTTATCTCGGAGGTAGTTGAAGTGAGAGATGCCACCGTCGGCCTTTGAGAGGTAACGGCAAGGCGCGGGGAGGTTGAGTGTGGGTACGCCGGCCCACACCATGCGAACCGCGATCTCGGGATCGAAGTCGAAGCCGCGGGCGGCGCGGGTTTGCAAGAGTGCGTCGCGCAGCGCGGCGGCGGGATACACCCGGAACCCGAAGAGCGGGTCGCCGATCGCGCGGCTGAACGTCTCGAAATGGGCGAGTGCGACGCTCAGTTTGCGTCCTTGCAACCGTTCGAACGGCGCCTCGGGACCAAAGACCGGCCGCCCGAGCACGAGGGAGGCCGGGTTGTTTTGTGAGACGTTCATGAACGGCGTGATATGGGGCGCGGGATGTTGTCCGTCGGAATCCATCGTGAGGACATGGGTGAATCCGGACGCCAAGGCGGCCTCGACACCGGTGAGGACGGCGGCACCCTTGCCGCCATTGCGCGGACGGTGAATCACACGAAGGCCGGGTTCGCGAGCGACGAGGGGGGCGAGGGTCTGCGCGCTGTCGTCGGTGCTGCCATCGATCACGACCCACACGGGGTGCCAGTGGCGAAGAGCCTCCTCCACGGTCGGGAGAAGACGCGGGCCGGTGTTGTAACTCGGGATGAGGACAAGATGGGTCGACGAGGCCGTCATGCTTCAAATGGATACGGACGCGAGTTTGTCGCGGAAGTGCGCGGCGACGCGGTCGGCAAAAGCCGCGGGCGACTCGATCTCTTCGGCGGGGATGAGTTCGCCGAGGACAAATTCGATCCGGCCGGGAAGAGTCGGAAGGTGCCACCAGGGAAGACTCTTGCTGCCGAGATTCGGGCTGGTGCGCACGTAGATGAGTTGCACGGGACGACCGGCGCGACGGGCGATGAGAGCGAAGCCGGATTTGAGCGGATTCAGAACGGCATTTGCGGCGGTGCGGGTGCCCTCGGGGAAGATCAGCAGGGACTGGCCGGCGTTGACCCGGTCCACGGAGTTGCGGATGAGATCGATGCCGTTGGTGCCGGCGGAAACGTAGCCACAGGCGAGCGCGGTTGGGGCGAGGAACGGGTTGCGCAGCATTGCGGGCTTGAAAATGCACACGGTGTCCGGGAGGCGGGCGAGCAGGAGCGGCGCGTCCATGATCCCGGGATGATTGGCGACATAGATGACATCGGTCGGCAGCGGGCGGTCGAAGCCGGTCCAGTCCACGCGGACCACCTTGGAGGCGTGCAACCATTGTTGCCAAAAGTTGAACAGCCACCGGGTGACCGCGCGGGCTCGGGGTCCGTGACGCTCGCGATTCGGCAGCAGGAGCAAGGGTATGCAGGCGACGTTGAGGGCCAGTCCGCCGAGGCCGAACCAGACCCACGACAGGTAATAGGCAAAGGGGAGCCAGACGTTTCGAAGCATCCTCAACATGCGGCGGGGACCTCGGGGTTAAGTTCGATGAAGTTGAACCACCAATACGGATTGGTGCGCAGGAGGTCTTCGATTCGGGAGAGGAACGTCTGAAAGTGCGCGCGGGCCAGGGCGAAGTTTTCCTCGCGGCCGAGGCGGGGGTCGGGACGCCACGCGGGCGAGCTGTGTACGATGGTTTCGCCGGGTCCACCCGGAACGCCCACGCTGAGCAATACCGGTCTTTGGAAGATCATCGCGAGGTGGTAGATCGTGAAGGGGAACAGCCGGCGCGCGCCGAGAAAGGTGAACGCTTCGCTTCGTGCGCTGAACTCAATGCGGTCACAGGTGAGTGCGACAGAGCTGCCGGATGCGATGGCATCTTTGATGGCGAACAACGGGTTTTCGCCGGCGTTCACCCAAATGAACGAAACCCAGCCTGCGAAGCGTTTGGCCAGTTGGTCGGTGTCGCGTGAGTTTCCGACGCGTTGGCGGATCAGGGCGACGCGGCGCTTTTCCTGTCCGCCGAACAAGAAGCCGGTGAGATCGGAGTGCCCGAAGTGAAACGTGCCGAGTAACGCGGGTTCATCCGATTGGATGATGCGTTGGAAATCCTCCGAACCGGCCGCGAGCACGCCGCGATGCGGATGTCCGCCGGCCACGCGGAGTTTTAAAATGAGCGCCTCTTCGAAAACGAAAAAGTGGCGGAACACCTCGCGCGAAGTCGGCTCGCGTCCGAGAACGGCGCGCAGGTAGGCGCGCGAATGTGCGCGTTGGGCGTGCATGCCGAGCATGGCGACCCAGGTGCCGGCGGCGCGGAGCGGGCGATAGAGCCATTCGGGCAGGAGGCGATCGGCGAGCCGGAGGAAACCGAAGCCCCAACTCGGTCCGGGATTGCGTGGAGGGCGGTTGTAACCCGGGGCGACGATCGGGGGCGAGGTCGTGGAGGCGGTCGGTGCGGGCGGGTTCATAACCAGGCGATCGTCAACCGGAGAGCGGGCGCGACAAGGCCGTCGAACGGACGACGCCCACGCAACACATCGAAAAAATCGGGTAACGTGAAATGGAGATCCGTGGCGGAAGGCTCCGGACGGTCATCGGGAGCAAGCGTCATCCGGGCGAGCGCGCCCTCGGACGAGGCGGAGAGTGCCAGGGCGAACGCGAACGCGCGGTCGCTGGCCGATTGGTTTTCGAGAAGCCAGGTGCCGCGTTCTTCTCCTCCGCAGAAAATGACGCGAGGGGTTTCGGCGAGCAGGGCCACTTGCAATGCCTGCGCCGGAAGGAAGGCTCCGCCGGTCAGCGGGAAAAATTGCCGCACGGCTTGCTGGCGGACGATGAGCGCTTGTTGCACCGCGCTCGGGTGGATCGACGTCTGGAAGAGGGTGGGACTCGCGCCCGGAAAGCTGTCGAGGTAGCCCTCGATCGCCCGGGTCTCGGCGTAACCGGAGGCGTAGACGACCGTGTCGTTTTCGGTGAGCGCAAGCGGTTCGAGGGTGGAACCGACGAGCATGCCAAGCTGGGTCATGCGGCGCGTGGCGTTTTTTGGAAAACGATCTTTGAACCGGTCGCGCGTGACGGCGGGTTCCTCAAGACCCGGATCGTCGGTGTGCAGGGCGGTGATCCAGCGTTCAAGCATGACTGAGAAGGAGGGCGGCGTGGGCTCCGCCGAAGGCATTGCTGGTGCAGATAACGCTGTCGAACGCGCCAAGGTCAAACGGCTCAAGTGCGACATCGGGGCTGAACGTGGGGCCCGTGCTGCCGACGGTTCCCGGGGCGCGTCCGTTCCGGATGGCGGCGGCGGCGATCGCCAACTCGACGAGGCCGCAACTGCCGAGCGTGTGGCCGAGACTGCCTTTCCATGCGACGAGAGGTGATCCGGGAAAGTGACGTGCGAGCACTCCGGCTTCGAGGCGACCGGCTTCGAGTGTGCCGGTGCCGTGACCCTTCAGCCAGAACCGCCGCCCGGCGGTGGCGGTAAGCAGCGGGGTGAGACACGCGTCAAAGCCCGAGCCGTCGGCCTGGTTGGCGGTGAAGTGGTGCATCTCGTTGTGCAAACTTTGGGAGACGAGGCTGAAGTCGCCGCGATCGCGCGTGAGCACCACGAAGCCCGCGCCATCACCCAGACCGATGGAGCCGGTGGCGCGATCTTGATAGGGAGTGGGCAGGTCGGCGTTGAGGATCTTGAGCGCGTGAAATCCGCCGGCGACGAACGGGCTCAGAAAATCGAACGTGAACACGAGGGCCTCGTCGGCGAGGTTGGCGGCGAGCACCCGCGAGGCTTGCAAAAGGCCGAGATGGGCGGAGACGCACGCGTGGGAAAACGTCGTGACGTTGGGGCCCCAGCCGAGCTGTTCGGCGAGCCAGTCCACGCAACGGAAAGGAGTGCCGAAGTCGAGATGACCGGCATCGCCGGTGCGGCGGAAAGCGTACAGGCTGCCGACGCCGAAATTGCTGCTCGTAACGAACACGGGCCGGCGCGGGGAGCCCCAGCCTTCGCCGGGGATGCGCGCGGTGAGCGCACGAAGCGGCGCGAGCCAGCCGGGAGGAACGGTTTCGTCGTATCCATGGCCCGGACACAAGGCGAGAGGGACAAGGTCGCCGCCATCGCGTCCGAGTACGGCAACGGGGGCGAGCGCGCGGCGTCCGTCCAGTAACGCGGCGAGTGTGGCGGACTCGTCACCGAAGGCGGTGAGTGCGCCGAAGGCGGCGATGCGAATCGACGGAAGGGGGGCGGACATGGGGACGGGGACCGGATTAATCGTTCTCGTTCTCCTACTCGTTCTCGTTCGTCAGTAGAAACCGAGAGAACGAGAACGAGTAGGAGAACGAGAACGAAGAAAGATCAGACGGGCAGGCGGTCGGGAGCGACGTGCGCGCGGATATAGCTGGCGAGCGAACCGATGCTGGCGAGGGCGACGCGGGACTCCTCGCTGCTGCTGATTTTTATGCCGAACTCTTTTTCGAGGCGCACGACGAGTTCGAGCGCGTCGATGGAATCGAGGCTGAGACCGCCGCCAATGAGCGGTTCGTCGTCGGGGATTTCGGCGGGTACCACGTCTTCGAGACGCAGGGTTTCGACGATGAGTACTTTGAGTTTGGAAACGAGCGGATCGGGCATGAAATGTCAGATTAGGACAGAGGGAGAGAAATGGATGAGCAAGCCTGTGAAATCAGACCTTGCGAAGGACGTGGCAGACGTTGCTGCCGCCAAATCCGCTGCTGTTGTTGAGAATGAGCGAGGGAGCGACGGACAGCGTTTCGCGTGGGAGGTTCAGACCGCCACACGCGCAGTCGGGATGAACCAGATGCGGGTTGCCCGGTATCCAGCCTTCGCGCAGCGCGAGGGCGCAAAAACCGGCTTCCATCGCGCCCGCCATGGATAGGCCGTGGCCGGTGAGCCCCTTTGTTCCGCTCACCACGGGATGCGCGCCTGCGTCGGTGAACACCGCGCGCAGGGCGTGTGCCTCGGCGCGATCGCCGATCGGAGTCGAGGTGGCGTGGGCGTTGACGTAATCGATTTGCGCGGGCGTGGCCACGGCGTCGCGCAAGGCGCGTTTCATGGCCTTGCGCAGACCGGCGCCTTCCGGGTGCGAGGTTGCGACGCTGTGTCCGTCGGACGCCTGACCCCAACCGACGAGTTCGGCATAGGCGCTTGCGCCGCGACGGCGGGCGAGCGACGCCTCTTCGATGATGAGAACGACCGCGCCGCCGGTGCCGACAAAGCCATCGCGCGCCGAATCGAACGGACGCGAAGCGGTCGCGGGATCGGGGTTGACGGAGAGGGCACGCATCGGGGCGAACGGCAGGAGCGTATCGGCGTTCAACTCTTCGGCGCCGACCACGATCATGCGGTCCTGGCGCCCGAGACGAATCTCGTCGAGCGCGTAGCCGAGGGCGTGGCTTGAGGAGGCGCAGGCGGAGACAAACCCCGTGACCGCGCCGGTGATGCCGTAGTGGGCGGCGAGATTGAAGTTGAGCGTGCCGGCGATGGATGAGACGACCCCCATGGGATTGCCCCGTTCGAACTGGCTGAAATGGGCTTGGGCGAGGTGGTGGTGCAGCATGAACGGCGAGCCGGCGGAGGCGCAGAAAAGTCCGGTGGCACCGTCACCGAGATCGCTCTTCGTCAGGCCTGCGTCGGCCAAGGCCTGTTCGAACGCGCAGAACGCATAGACGCCATGAGGAGCGAGACTGCGGAGGGTTTCGCGGGGCAACTCGTAGCGTTCCGGCCAGGTCCAGTCGCGCCAACTGGGAGAATCGACGAAGAACTCACGCACGGGTGCGGCGACCTTGATCGCGACGTCGGGGTTGTCGCAGAGCGGGTGAACGGCCATGCCATGACGGCCGGCGCGAAGACTTGCCGAGACCGTGGCGGCGTCGTTGCCGATACTCGTGATAAAACCGATGCCGGTGATGAGGGCGGAGCGGGACACGAGTTAGTTGGCAGGCGACTTCTGCGAGAGGCGAACGGCGGAAACCTTGGATCGGACGAACCCGCGAAGTTCGCCCACCGTGGTGATATTGAGGAGTTCTTGATTGCTGATGGAGACGCCGTAGAGGTCCTCGATAAAGAAGACGATTTCGGCGAGGGCGAGGGAGTCGAAGCCGAGATCGCCGATCAGTCGGGACGAGTCGGGCAGTGCTTCGGGCGTGGCCGCCCGGGCTTGGGCGGGTTGGTGATCGCGGACGATGGCGAGCACGACAATGTCGAGTGCGTCGACGTCGGCGGCCGCGAGGAAACGGGCGTGCGCGTCACGGACTTCGTTGGGAAATTTGGCGAGCGGACAGGATTTCTGCGGCTTGGAAGTGACGGGCGAGAGGGGAGTGTTTTCTTGAGCCATGAGGCGAAAAGGCGGAGGTGGATTAAAGCTGGGCGGGGAGTTGGTCGGTGACGGTGGTTGTCGGAGGAGTGCGAAGCGGGGTGTCGGCGATTGTCGGCGTACCGAACCACGTGCGCCAGCCTTCGCATAGTTCCAGACGTAAATAAGCACAGGTGACGCCGAGCAGGCGGAAGGGAAGGGTCCAGGTGAGTTCGTAGCTGCGGAAGCCGAAGTAGCCCCCGTGGTTATGTCGGCCCCAAACGCCGCGCTTCATGCGTCCGCGGGCAATGGCGGCAAGACGGCGGTTGTAGAACGCAATGACACGGAATGGCAATTTCGTGTAGGGGCCGGAAAAAGTAGGTGTCTCAAAAGCCTTCACGCCGTATCGGAACGGCTGTGACACGACGCCAAAATAGTAGAGCCCCAAGTCGAGCCTGAAGGCGAGGGTCATGAGCTCGAAGTCGCCCATGTAGTAATATTTGTCCTGATAGACCGCTTGGAACCACCGGGTATAACTGGTGGCGAACAACTCGTTGTGCCGGGCGATGCGCGGGGCCTTGGGTTTTCCGCGCAAGGACCCGTCGACGAGGGCGGCGGCGGCGCTGGCCGTATAGCTGATCCAGTCCATGCCCGGCGAATAGAACGGATCGATAAACCCGGCGGCATCGCCCACCAATACGAAACCATCGCCTGCGAACGTCGAGGTGCGGTAGGCGAGGTTGCGACGAAAATGCACGTCGCCTTCCTGCCATTGCGCGTCGGCGAGCATCTCCTGTCCGACGGGATGGGAGGTCAACATCGTGCGAAGCCGTTGGCCGAGGTGGTCGCCCTCGGGCAGGTCAACGAGACGTTGATCGAAGACGACGCCCACGCTGACATCGCCGCCCTTGAGCGGAATCATCCAGGCCCACCAACCGCGACCAACGAGGTGGTTGGTGGCATTGAAACGCCAGGCTTTGGTGCGGCGTGCGTAGGTCGGAAATTTTTCGGCGAGCTCGCGGGAGTCCCAGTTTTTTACGCCGGTCCAGCGGCTCCAGGCCGAGGCGATGGGATGCGCGGTGTTGGGGATGAGCCAGCCGTTTTTGCGGGCGAGCAGCGCGGCCACACCCGAGGCGTCGATCACCCAGCGGGCGAATTCGATTCCGGTGCGTCCGTCGTCGGAGGCCCAGGAGACGGTCTGTTCTCCGCCGGAGACGAGCGTGACGTCGGTCACGCGAACGGGACGCAATAGTTGGGCGCCGGCGGTTACGGCTCGGGCGAGGATTTCCTCGTCGAGGACGGCGCGATCAACCTGATAGCCCGGCAGGCGAACGTTGTAGCCTGGGCCGGTTTCACTACACGTTTCCAGCGAGTCGGTGTGTTCGTTTTGAAACCAGAAACGGAGTCCCTGCTTGGTGAGATGGTGCTCGTGCAGATGGCTGGTGAGATCGAGCACGCGACCGAGGAAAAAGCTGCTGACCTCCACCGTGGATTCGCCGACGCGACGTTTGAATCGTTCGCTGCGTTCGATGATGAGCACGCGCAGGCGCGGGTTGCGGCGCAGCAGCAACGTCGCGGTCGACGCTCCCGACAGCGCGCCGCCGAGGACGATGGCATCCCAGCGGGAATCGGCGGATTTCTGAGAGGGATCGATCATGCGACTGCGGTGGTGTTGTTGCGGACGGGCTCGTGCGCCTTGATGGCGGCGGAGAGATCAGGGACGAGGGGAATGTGATGCTGGAGTCGGCAGACGAGGAGAAAGAGTTTGAAACGCCACCACAGGGGCCAGGTGAGCCGGGAGTGTCCGGCGACGATTGAGGTGATCGCGGGGGCGAGACCGAGCGGCGGCTGCGGACACATGAAGACGGAGAAACTGGCGTTGTCGTAGAACGCGGTGATGAGCTTCTGGAAGAC
>JANJTQ010000262.1 GCA_024711005.1 Opitutaceae bacterium
AGCCCGACGAGGTCGTCGGGCCTCCAAGCCGAGCCCCCGTCCGAGCCTAACGGAGTAGTGTTAGGGCCAAAAGCCAAGGCAGTCCGAACGTAGCAGCCGAGCACAGGGACTGAGGCGCTGCGCGGCCCAGTTGGAACCCCAAGAAACCGGTTTGGCCTGCGTCGCGGGACGGGTATGTTTCTTGGGAGGTAACGAGGCTGTTGGAAGGGTGGGCCTAAAAACATTCCCCTTGTAAGCAACGCTTCGAGCGTGAGCGACAGTCCGCCACTTGCTCGCGATTCCGATCCTCGCGAGCAAGCTCGCTCCCACGTTCGGACACGCCGGCCATTTGAAGACGGGATCCAGTCCCATTCGGCGATTCGTTCTCCAATGCGAACGGCCCACAGGGAATTTGGTTGATGTAAGACGCGGTAAAATCCAAGCCTTGGCGTCTTCTGCGTATGTCCAAAACGGGCCAGAACCAGCTTACATCCAACGGCCTGCCAGGTCTTCTCGGAAGTGGGCATCCCGGGGACTTCCAGCAACACTTATGAATGATTACCAGAAAACGCATCATCCCGGCGTGAACCTGCCGGCTCCCTCGCCCAACATCAAACACTCGGGCATGGGCATCGCGTCGTTCGCCTTGAGCCTGATCGCGGGACTGCTGTCTTTCGTAGCCATCGCCATCGCCGGCGTGATGGAAGCAACCACCGAAGGAGGAATGTCGGAGGATTCGCCTGTCACCATCATGATCGGCTTCGGAATCCTGTTCTGTGCCGCGGTCGGCATGGTAGCGGTCGCATTGGGAATCGCGTCGCTGTTTCAAGCCGACCGCAAAAAAATCTTCGGCATCCTGGGTCTGGTTTTTTCCGCGGTCACCATCCTGGTGATCATCGCCCTCATCGTCGTGGGAACGATGATCGGATAACGGGCGCCGTGGTATGGGCATCCTGCCCATGTTCCGATCCAAGGGAGGAATGCCCATGCACCCTGCACTCGCCGAGCGTCAGGTGATTTCAACGACCCACTCCGGGTAAGAACGGCGTCGAACACACTAACACGACTCCGTTAGGTTCGGACGGGGCTCGGCTTGGAGGCCCGACGACCTCGTCGGGCTTGAGCGGCGTGCTCTCCCAACCGACCCGACGAGGTCGTCGGATCTCCACCTCGGGCGCCGGGCGCAGACTTAATGGAGTAGTGTTAAAGCGGCTGTTCGGCAATCAAAGTAGCAAGTGACTTCGCCAGGGCGCGACAGAGAGAATCGAACCACGGAATAACCGCGAAGAACGCCAAGTTACACGAAGGCTCCATCTTAAATTCCGGCAGCGTGCTCGCTGCCATCCCGTCTCCCATTCGAGATAGATCCAGTCCGGCCTCTCCACTTCGCGTCCCTTCGCGGTTAAAATCCTCCCAGCGCAACCGAAGCACGCCACGTTACACGGTCTTGAGATGGTAAGACCGCCGCTACATTCCTAACTAACAGCCCATGCCGATTTCCCCGCTCATCATCGCCTGCCCCTACTGCTCGTCGATGTACGTGCAATTTGACCGGTTCGGCTCCGCGACGGGGACCGTCGGCGCAATCGTCATCCTGGCAGGAATCTTCTGCGCACCGATCATGCTGCGTTTGATCGGCTGGAAAATCGGGCCACGAATGAAGAAGCGAAAAGCCCGGGCCGCACCGGTCTATGTCGGTATTCTCCTTCTCTGGATCTGGTTCCTTCTCCGGTTGGATGAATTCAGGCCAAACTACAACAGGAGCGATGCCATCGTCGCGTTTTCAGATGTGATGCTCTACTACCTGTTTCTCCCCTTTACGGTTCTTTGGAACGGAGTCGTGAATCCCATCACGTTCTCCGCATCGCCCTTCGTATCGGTTCCAATTGTCCTCGTGTGGCTGGTGTCACCGCCTGTGTTGTACGGGAAAATCGCAAATCGGTTCGATCGGAAGATAGAGCGCATTCGCTCGCGCCACTCGCAAGGAGGGTGAACGCCCCCCGGCAACCTGCCGGACAAATCGCGGTAAACTCGTCTCGTGCCGCAACCCGACCGGGCGGAACCGGGTCCTTCCGCGGTGTCCGCCCCTTTCCCGGTCCTCGGGAAATTTGGGTTTGCCAGTGCCGCCCGGCCGCCGACACCCTGCCCGTTCACGTTCTCTCTCTCCCCTCACACTTTAACCAACACACACATAACCATGGCCGAAGATCTTGTAGGTAATGCACTGGTGGGCCAGTCCGGTGGCCCCACCGCCGTCATCAACGCCAGCGTCGCCGGCTTCATCGCCGAGTCGCTCAACAACAACGAAATCGAGGAAATCTACGGCACCATCAACGGCGTGCTTGGCATCCTCCAAGAGGACTTCATCGATCTCGCCTCCGAGTCCCAACAGACCGTCCGCGGCCTCAAACACACACCCGGCGCCGCCCTCGGCACCTGCCGCTACAAGCTCAAGAAGCAAGCCGACTTCGAGCGCGTTCTCGAGGTCTTCAAGGCCCACAACATCCGCTACTTCTTCTACGCCGGCGGCAACGATTCCCAGGACACCGCCGACAAGATCTCCAAGCTCGCCCAGGAACAGGGCTACGATCTCCGCGTCATCGGCATTCCGAAGACGATCGACAACGATCTGCCCGTCACCGACCACTGCCCCGGCTACGGCTCCGTCATCAAATACATCTCCACCACCGTCCGTGAAATCGCGGCCGACAACGAGGCCATGGGCCAGCACGACCTCGTGCAGATCGTCGAGGTCATGGGCCGCAACGCCGGCTGGATCGCCGCCGGCGCCGCGCTCGCCAAGCGCCGCGACCACCCGCACGACGCCCCTCACCTCATCTACCTCCCCGAGGTCGCTTTCAGCACCGAAAAATTCGTCGCCGACGTGCAACGCGTCCTCAAGCGCGAGAAGTCCTGCATGATCGTCGTCGGCGAAGGCCTCATCGACGCCGACGGCAACTACGTCTCGGCCGACGAAGCCACCGACTCCTTTGGCCACGCCCAGCTCGGCGGCGCCGCCGACTACCTCAAGTCCCTCGTCGAACAGCACCTCCCCGGCATCAAGGCCCGCACCGTGAAACTCGGCATGGCCCAGCGCGCCGCCGCCCACGCCGGCTCCAAGACCGACGCCGACGAAGCCTACCTCGCCGGCCAGGCCGCCGTGAAGGCCGCGATCATGGGTGAAACCGACAAGATGGTCACCCTCCTCCGCGGCGACCAGGACCACTACACCGTCGAGACCGGCCTCGCGCCTCTCGCCGACATCGCCAACGGCGTGAAAAAGCTCCCCCGCGAGTGGATCAACGAGGACGGCGTCAGCATGAACCATCAGTTCATTCGCTACGCCCAGCCCCTCATTCAGGGCGAGACCGTCGTTCCCTACGATAACGGCCTCCCCGTGTTCGCCAAGCTGGACAAAGTTCGCGTGGACAAACTGCTCCCCGCCTACGAACTCTAAGCCCAGTCACTTGTCTGCCATCGCCGGCCCCCTGAACGGGGCCGGCTTTTTTTTTGCGAAAAGCACTCCCAGCAACGGCTTTTGCACTCATCGATCGCACCAAACTCTCCATGCGCTGGTTGATCCTGACATCCTCCACCGGCACCGGACACAACATGCGCGCCGATTCGCTGCGCCAGTGGACCCAACGCGTGTTCGGCTCGTCGGTCGAGGTGCGCATCCATGCCGCGCTGGAAAACACCCACCCCGTTTACCATTTCGGCGTCGGCCTCTATAACACGATCCAACGGTGGTGCCCGCGCCTGCACCATCTCTATTTCAACTACCTTGAACTCGCCGCCCTCCACCGCAGCAGCGCCAAGATTCTCGGACGGAATTCTTTCGTCGATCTCGTCACCCAATGGGCCCCTGACCGGATCATCAGCGTTCACCCGCACACCAATCATGGCTTTTTCGATCTGGCCCGTCGCGCCCTTCCGCGCCGTCGCACGCGTTGCATCACGTATTGCGGCGAGTTGTCCGGCGGCTACGGACTGAGCCGGCACTGGGTCAACCCGCGCGCCGACGGCTTTATCGGTGCCACCGACGAAATCTGCGCCGCATCCCGCGCCGTCGGCATGCCGGAAAAACGTATTTTCAAAGGCGGATTCCTCCTGCGCGGCCCGTTTTATGGCTCCCAAACCCGTCACGAACGCGAGGCTCAGGCCATCGCGGCGGAACTCGGCTTGGATCGCTCGGCGTTCACCGTGTTGCTCAGCACCGGGCTCGCCGGTGCAAACAACCACTTGGAAATCCTGCGTGAACTCGCCGCGCTCGGTCGCCCGCTGCAAGTCATCGCCCTCTGTTCCCGGCGTCGGCGAACCCGCGAAAAAGTCGAGACCTTCGCCCGTCGCCACCCCCAGCTCAAAATCCGCGCCCTCGGTCACACGGACCGCATGCTCGCCCTTTGCCGCCTCGCGTCGGTCGTGGTCGCCCGCCCCGGAACCGGCGCCACCAGCGAAGCCATCCAACTGGGCGTGCCGCTCATCCATAATGGCATCGGCGGTGTCATGCCCCAGGAACTGATCACGGTTAAATACTGCCGCATCCATACCTGCGCCTACTTTGGCGACACTCCGGCCGAGATCGTCCGGCACATTCGCCGGCTGATCGAAGACCCCTCCACGCTGGAGCGTCTGCGCACCAGCCTCGCCGCCGCCCGCCCCTTGGGCCGCCCGGAACAAATCGTGCACTGGATTCACGACTGCCCATGAACGGCTCCGCGCTCCACGCCGCGCTTTACCTGGAGGCCGTGCTGCCCGCCTTGCCGCTGCTGGCGGCCCATGACACCGCCCTCGCCGCCGCGCTCTCCGGCCCCGACATCTCCGTCTCTCTTTCGGCGCCCGGCAATCTCCGCGCCCGCCTGGGCGTGGTGCGCAACCAAGCCACCGTCACCCGCGATCCCCGTCCTGGAGACGTGCGTCTTTGGTTTCCGACCTGCGGCCAGGTTATCCGCGCCTTCGATGGCTCCGGCCGCACCGCGTTGGGTCTTCCGCTCGGCGGCTTCACGCGGCTTCACCACGCCCGTCGGCTCGTCGCCGCCGGATACCGCCTCGAAACCCTCCTCAACACCCGGGACGACGCGCACCTCGCCCTCCACGCCTGGGGCAACCTCATCATCGGTATCCACGCTACAATTACGTGGCTGCGCCGCCATCCCGATGGCGCCGCCCTCCGCGCGAATCTCGGAAACGGCGTGGCCGTCTTCGCCTGCCCCGCCTTCGTCGCGCCGCTCTGGATCGATCTCACGACGCTCTCCGCCGGAGCCGGCGAGCCGCCCGCGCCGGTCACCGTGCGCGTTGAGTTTGCCGACTTGGAGACCGTCCTGGCCGAGCTCGATCACCAGCTCGACGCCCCCGCCGCGCTGGGCCTCGGCACCCTGCGCATCACCGGCTACCTCCCCCTCGCCGAACACCTCGGCCTCGTGATGCTCAAAGCCGGCAGTCTCCTCAAATCGGCCGCCTGAACAATCGTTCTCGTTCTCGTACTCTTACTCGTTCTCTTCGTCCTGACCACCCGCAAGCCCTCCAAACCGAGAACGAGCACGAGTAAGAGAACGAGAACGATCCGCCCGCCCGATTGAACTTCACCGAATCCCACGCCCTCTTCCGCCGCGCCGCCGCGGTTATCCCTGGTGGCATCTACGGACACACCACGCCCGCCGCGACGCTGCCGGGTGCGGTTCCGTACTTTGCGGCCCAAGGTTCGGGCTGCCGGTACCGCGATGTGGATGGCAACGAGTTCATCGACTTCATGGGCGGCTACGGCCCGATGGTCCTCGGCTACCATCACCCCGAAGTCGAGGCGGCCGCCGACACCGCGCGCCGTCTCGGCGCCGCCTTCAACCACCCGACGCCCCTCCTCGTTGAACTCGCGGAAAAACTCACCGCCCGCATCGCCTTTGCCGACTGGGCCGTGTTCGCCAAAAACGGCGGCGATCTCACCACGTGGTCGCTCATGGTCGCCCGCGAAGTCACCGGCTGCCCGAAAGTTCTCAAAATCCGCGGCGCCTATCACGGCGCCCACGCCTGGTGCACGCCCGGACATGGCGGACTCACCCCCGAGGACCGTGCGCACATCCATGACTTCCCCTTCAACGATGTCGGCGCGCTCGAAGCGCTCTTCATACGACATCGCGGCGCGATCGCCGGTCTGATCCTCACTCCGTTTCACCACCCGGCATTCGCCGACTCGGAACTGCCCTCGCCCGACTTTGTCGCCGCCGCCAATCGCCTTTGCCGCGAACACGGCGCCCTCCTCATCCTGGATGACGTACGCTGCGGCTTCCGCCTTTCCATCGACGGCTCGCATTCGGTTTACGGATACACCCCCGACCTTGCGATCTACTGCAAAGCCCTCGCCAACGGCCACCCGATCTCCGCCTGCGTCGGACGCGCCGCCCACAAGGCCGCCGCCAGCCGCGTCTTCCTGACCGGCAGCTATTGGAACGACCCGGCCCCGATGGCCGCGGCGCTGGCGACGCTTGCCATCGTCGAGCGCGACCAGATCCCCCGGCAACTCGCCGCGCGCGGCCAGCGTTTCGTGGACGGTTTTCTTGCGCTTGGCCGCAAGCACGGCATTCCGCTCGTCGCCAGCGGCCCTCCCGCGATGCCCTACGTGCGGGTGGCCGACGACCCGTCGTTTATGCGCACGCAACAACTCTGCGCGGCGGCGATTGCCGAAGGGGTGTTTCTCCATCCGCACCACAACTGGTTTATGAGCGCCGCCCACACCGAGTCCGACATCGACGACGCGCTCGCACGGCTGGAGCGGGCCTTGCTCCGGACAGGGTAAGGGGTACTCACCCCACCGGCGTCCGTCGTGACTACGGAAAGGCACATGGGGCGATTTCCCGAATCGACCGTATCCTACTTTAAATACGTGGCTTATGCGGATCCCAGCTGCCTGAAGAAAACAGGTGCACGGCGGCACCTCGTCGTTCCGGGCGTTACAGAGGTTTTCGGAATTACTGGATTCAATGGTAACCGAACCTGCCACCCCCTCTGCTTTGAACGAACCCGCGGCCGACCAGCCGGAGGCGCCCTCGCGCACTCTGACCTCCGCCGAGCTCGGCATGATCGAGCATTGGGTGCAGTTGGCCGACGCCTTCGGCGTCCCCAAATCGCTGGCCCAAATCTACGGACTAATCTTCACCTCCAAAACACCGGTCAGCGCCCAAGCCTGTGTCGATGTTCTCAAAATCAGCCGCAGTTCCGCAGGCCAGGGATTAAAGACCTTGCGCGAGATCGGAGCCGTCCGCTCGGCCTTCGAATTGGGCGCACGCCGCGAGGCGTTCGTGATCGAATCCGATTTGGGCGTGGTGATTCAGGGCATGTTCAAGGGGCGACTCGTTCCCGCCTTCGACCTCTTTTTCACCCAGATCGCCTCGATCGAACGCGCTCTCAACCCGCACAAGGACGCGTTCCTCGTAGGCCGCATCCAAAAGCTCCATCGCTGGCGCACCAAACTCGGGCGTCTCCAAAAATGGCTGATCAAATGAGCCCGTCCGCATCCACCCACATGACCATTGGCGCACTCATTCCTGCTCGCGGAGGATCCAAAGGCATCCCCGGAAAAAACCTTCGCCACGTCGGCGGGCGCGCGCTCGTCGGCCACGCGATCCATGCCGCGCTCGACTGCGAACAGATCGATCGCGTCGCCGTTTCCACCGACGACCCGGCCATCGCAGCGTTGTCCAAAGCCGCCGGTGCCGAAGTCATCTGGCGTCCCGCCGACCTCAGCGGCGATACCGCAAGTTCCGAGTCCGCTCTCCTCCATGGCTTGGATACCTGGCGGGCCGACCACTTCGTTCCGGACTACCTCCTGTTTCTGCAATGCACCAGTCCGCTCACCCGGGGCAAGGACCTGGACGACTTGATCACCCACGCCCTCGCAGCCGACGCCGATACCGCTTTCACCGGCGTGGCCCATCATCGCTTCATCTGGAAAGAGAACGCCGACGGAAACTGGGTCGGCGTCAACCACGACAAAGCCACGCGCCCCCGCCGCCAAGATCGCGAGCGGGAGATCATGGAAAACGGCGCCGCGTACTTGATGCGGACGCAGGGGTTCCTCGAATCCAAGCACCGTTTCTTCGGCAAAACCGTCTGCTGGGAACTCCCGCCTCACCACGGCATCGAGATCGATGACGAGTTGGATCTTCAGATGGTCCAGGTCGCGGCCCAGGCCCGGCAGGCGCAGGAAAGAAAAACCCACCTGCCGAATCCGCTGGAGGCGCTGGTGCTGGATTTCGACGGAGTCTTTACGGACAACCTCGTCCACCTCTCCCAAAGCGGCGAGGAAAGCATCGTTTGCAGCCGGGGCGACGGCCTCGCCATCAGCCGTTTCAAGAAGGTGTTCCCCGGGAAAATCCTGGTGCTTTCGACCGAGACCAATCCGGTCGTTCTAAGCCGCTGCGAAAAACTCGGGCTCCCGTGCATCCACGGCGTTTCGTCCAAGGAGGACGCGTTGCACCAGTGGTTGAACAACGAAGGCGTTCGCCCCGTGAACACGTTGTTTCTCGGAAACGACCTGAACGATCTCGGCTGCTTCAAACTCGTCGGCTGCGGGGTCGCCGTGGGAAGCGCCCATCCCGAGGTCAAAGCCCACGCCCGCATCGTGCTCGACCGCAAGGGCGGCGACGAGGCCGTGCGCGAACTGCTCAATCTCATCTCAAGCCAACCCACCGATATTTTTTGATCCCCATGAACACCGACCACTCCCAACCCAAAACCATCGCGGAAATCGGCTGCAACCATTGCGGCGACTTTGAAACCGCCTTGGAAATGATCCGCGTCGCCGCCCAGTTTTGCCGTGCCGATGTCGTAAAGTTTCAAAAGCGCCATCCGCGCGAACTTCTCACCGAGGAGGAATACAACGCGCCGCATCCCAATCCGACCAACGCGTACGGTCCCACTTACGGCCAGCATCGTGAATTCCTGGAGTTCACCGCCGACCAACATCGTCAGCTAAAGGAGTGCTGCGAGGAATGGGGAACTGTTTATTCGACGAGCGTCTGGGACGTCACCTCCGCCCGCGAAATCATTCCTTTGCAGCCGACGCTCCTCAAGGTCCCGAGCGCCTGCAATCTCAACTTCAACCTGCTCGGTCTGCTGGCCGATTCCTATGGCGGCGAGATTCACTTGTCGCTCGGCATGACGTCCCATGAAGAAGAGGACCGCGTCGTCGGCTTCTTCGAGGAAAAAGGCCGGGCCAAGGATCTCGTGATCTACAGCTGCACCTCGGGCTACCCGGTCGCGTTCGAGGACATCTGTCTGCACGAGATCGTCCGCCTCAAGGAGAAGTTTGGCTTCAGGGTGAACTCGGTCGGATTCAGCGGACACCATCTCGGCATCGCCGCGGACACCGCCGCCCTGGCCTTGGGCGCCGTGTGGTTCGAGCGCCACTTCACCTTGGATCGCACGCAAAAAGGCACCGACCACGCCGCCAGCCTTGAGCCGGACGGCCTCCGCAAACTCGTCCGTGATCTGCGCAATGTATCCAAGAGTCTCGCGTACAAGCGGGAGGAAATTCTGCCCGTCGAATTGGTGCAGCGGCAAAAGCTCAAACACGTCGCCTGAGCGCCGTTCGACCGCGTCACCTTGCCGATGATGGCTCAACCACCCACGAACCCCACAACCGCGAACCCACAACGCACCGAGGCAGCATGATTCTGAAAAGCGAAAAAATCCTATTCATCCACATCCCAAAAAACGCCGGCCAAAGCATCGAAACGTTCTTCGGCAGAAAATGGACTCCGTCCGCCGAAGCCCGCAAAACCCACCCCGAGAGGTGGCCCGAAAAGTTCCCCCGGCACACGCCGTGGGTTCGTTATGATCGAGTTTTTAACACCCATACTTACCGCGCCTTCGCCATCATCAGAAACCCCTGGGCACGCATGGTCAGCAGCTATGCCTACGAACTGAAAATGGCCCAACGCGGAATCATTCGCGACAAACCAAACCGCAAGCTGCTCGCCGCCGGCGGTACCTTTGACGACTACGTGCGCAAGGCCGACCGGAACGCGTTCTTCCTTCGCCCCCAGGTATTCTGGCTGCGCAACGCCGAGGGCAAAATCGTGATCCCGGACCTCATTCGCTTCGAAAACCTCGCGGAGGAATTCAAGCAGCTGGCCCGAAAATATAATCTCCAGAACGACAGTCTCCCTCACGTGAATCGGACCGAGGGTCCTCGCAAGCACTACTCCGAATATTACACCGGCGAAACGATCGACCTGGTCACCCAACTCTACGCCGAGGACATCGAGCGTTTCGGCTACCGGTTCGAATACGCCACCGCCGCCTGAGCCGTTCACCGGAAACTCGGTCCACCATCAGCCCCGCCCAAGCCCCCACTCTTCCATGTTCCTGTCACTCATTCGATCCGTCCGCCCGGTTGTCACCCAACCCGAGGTCCAACGTAATACCGACGGAATCATCACCGTCGATGATCCCGCCAAAGCCGAGCAGTTCTATGAAGAGGACATCCTGTTCTGCGGAGTCCGCATCGGCGCGATGACCTATGGATACCGCAAGCTGTCCGAAAAAACCATCCGCGGGCTCAAATCAATCGGCCGGTTCTGCTCGATCGCGGAAGACGTCAGCGTGGTCGGCATGCACCACCCCACCGACTGGGTCTCGACCAACCCCTTCCTTTATCGAATGGACCGCACCGTGACGTCCGAACACGTATCCCTCCCGAAGAAGTACCGGCGGCGCAACCAACCGGTCGAGATCGGCCATGATGTGTGGATCGGCGAAGGCGTGCGCATTTTGCGTCCCGTCAAACTCGGCCATGGCTGCGTCATCGCCGCCGGCAGCCTCGTCACCAAAGACATCCCTCCCTACGCGATCGCCGCCGGAGTCCCCGCCCGGGTGTTGCGCTACCGCATCGATGAGCAACTGATTCCCGCCATGCTTGCCATCGCGTGGTGGAACTGGCCCCTGCCGACCATTCGCGAGCGACTCGATGTGTTTTATACACCGGAAAAATTCGTCGAACGTTTCGCCCCGGCGAACCCGTCCGCCCCCGAGGCCGAGTCCAGCCCCGAGCAACCGTCCGTCGAAAACACTCCGGCGCGCATCCCTCCGCGAGCGATTCCCCTCAACCAGCCGGGAACCGTCTGCAGACTGCCCGATTTCCTGATCGTCGGCGGAATGAAATGTGGGACGAGTTCGATCGGCCACAACCTTCACGGCCACCCGAATATCCACATGGCAAGAGGCGGCTACGAGGTTCACTTCTTCGACCGCACCATCAATTTCGACCAGGGGCTCGACTGGTATCGCGCCCACTTTCCCGAACGGCCGGGAGTGACCGCGTACGGCGACAAGACGCCGACCTACATCGATATCAAAAACCTGGATCGCATCCATGCGACCCTGCCCTCGGCGAAATTGATCATGATCATGCGGGATCCGGTCAGTCGCTTTCAGTCCCACTACAACTACACGCAACGCCCCAAGGTGAAGGACCAGGTGCGCGAGGCGCATGCCAGGGAATTCAAGATCGAGCACCTGACCGATCCGTCGTTCGACTTGCGCATCCTTGACCGGGGGTTTTACGCGAATCAGCTCGAGCACGTCTTCAGTCTCTTCCCCCGCGAACAGGTGCACGTCGCCTTTCTGGAGGATTTCAAGTCGGACGAACGCGAGGCCTATAACCGGATCCTCGATTTCATCGGCGTCGAGCGCGTGCCGATCGAACTGAAGCGTTTCAACGAGCAAGGAACCTATCCGTTCCCCTTTTCCGACAAGGCCAAACGAGACCTGTTCGAGCTCTACGAGCCCCACAACAAGCGGCTCTTCGCGCTCCTTGGAAGAGAACAGCCGGCGTGGATGAGTTACAGCCGGCGCTAAACGAACCCATCGCTTCATGCGCTTCCGCCTTCACAACGTTTTCCTGATCGGCGTCTGCTTGCTCACGCTGGCGGCCGGCCGCGTGATCGGGGTGGAGCTTACGGACATCGATCAGATCGTTGAAGACAACGTTACCGTTGTTCGACTGAAGCAGAGCGACGGACTCTTGGATAACCGGATCGTGGAAAAACTGACCCCCAAGGAAACCGCGGTGCTGCAGAAGTATCGCGCCACGAACCCGCCCGGCCCTGTCCCGTCGCGCAAGCGGACCCGCAATCAACCGCGTCCGCTGATCGTCAACAAGGACGGCATCCGCATCCGGGCCGGGATCGAGGATGCGCACGAAGCGATCCTCGACGCGACCGTCATCGGCTATGAAAAAGCCACCGCGCTCTCCACCGTCGTGCTGGGCATTTCCGGCGGACAATTTTGGGTGTCGCAGTTCAAAGACGAAAGCGGGGTCACCGACTCCTTCTGGCCGACTGTCCTCGCCAAACTGGAAAAGCAAAACCCGGGAAACGCCGTTCGCCAGGACCCGTTTCTCGCCTGCATCGAATACCTCAAAAAGCACGACAAGGAGGTCTTCTGGAGTATCCGGGTTAATGATACGCACGATTACAACGTACCCCTGGGCGATCTGACCGGATGGAAAGGTCGCATGGCCCGCACCTCCGACCGCGACGGAAATCCGTTTCTCGTCGGAACCACGGTCAGACCGCCACGCTACACCCGCTCCAATGCCCTGAACTTTTCCAACCGGGACGTTCGCACGAAGTTTCTCCAGACGGTCAAGGCCGGCGGAATGAAACTGGCGCGGCAACACCGTCTCGACGGAGTCGAACTCGATTTCACTCGTCACACGGTCCTCTTCAAGTCGGTGGCGGACGGAGGAACCGCCTCCCGATACCAGCTCAATTTGATCACCGAGATGGTCCGCTCCATCCGCCAGCACCTTGATCAAACCGGCCTCAGACGCGGACGTCCGGTGTTACTGATGGTGCGTATTCCCGACTCGGTCGTCTTCTGTCGCTCGATCGGCATCGATATCGAGCGCTGGTTCGACGAGGGGCTCGTCGACCTGGCCGTCAACAGCGACTACTACGTGCTGACTCCTTGGCGGAAATTCGCCGACTTCTGCCACCGCTACAACGTCCGCTACTACGCCTGCCTCGAACGCCGAAGGATCGAACAGGATGTTCCCGGGATATCCTTGTCCGCGCGAATGTCCGTTCCCATCCGGCCGGAGCTCTGGCGCGGCGAAGCCCTGAACGCATGGAACAACCGGGTCGACGGAATCTATATTTTCAATCGTCCGGCGGCCACCGCGGATGCCCTTCACCTGGACCTCCATAGTCCGGCCGAACTCATGAAAATGAATTTCCCGGAAATCATCATACAGACGGAAACGAAACCACACTCGGCTTGGACCCATCCCGCGCGTTGGGCTCGAAAATGGAACTGAAACATCCCGCCATGAAACGGAGAATCTTTATCTATGTGGGCGCCCACAAAACCGGCTCCACGTTTCTTCACCGCGAGTTGGTGAAGCTTGAAACCCAACTCGCGAGAGTCGGCTGCCGCTATGATCACGACGGCGTCAAGTACGCCAAGACCCTGCTCGCACGCGGCTATCCCATCGACCCGCTCACCATCGGAAAACTCAGGCATGAGATTGAACTCGTTCACTCCAAATGGACGGAGAAAAACATCATCCTGCTTTCCGAGCACTTCATGGGCAACCCATACACCGGTTACCAGGATGTCCGGACGGTCGCCCGGACCCTGCCGCAGCTGTTCCCCGATTGTGAGGTCAACATCCTGCTCTCCGTCCGGCGGCAGGATGTGTTTCTGGAATCGTGGTATAACCAATCCATCAAAGAGGGCGGATTTTGGACGTTTCATGAATTCATGGACAGCATCGCCTACGCGAATCTCGACTGGAACCGCATCGCCGGCTGCTACGAGGAGGAAATCGGCCCGCAGCGCGTGCGCGTCGTCTCCTATGAACACGCCTACCGAACCCCGGAGCTGATCGTCGACGCCCATTTCCAAGACTGGGCCTATGACGGCTCCGTCAAACCGGTCGACCAACAACCGATCAATCCCAGCGTCTCCAACGAAGTGATCGAGATGTTGCGCCAGGCGAACCGGGTTCTCCCGGCTTCGTCAAAAACGGAACTGAGAAAAATCCTGGAGGTGTGCGCCCCCAAGCCGTTGGGACACGACTTCGGTTTCCTCACCACGGCGGAACGCGGCCGCATCCTGACGCAGTTCTCCGCATCGAATGCCGAACTGGCGAGGCGTTACCCGGATGCGGGAATCGAATCCTACATCGACCCGGACCTCACCTCCTGCGCCACTCCGCCTCCCCCGCCCGTCGAAACGGCGAATCCGCAATTCGACCCCATCGCACTTCAAATCCTTCAGCACGTGTTCCGGCATAGAGCCCGGGATGCCGACGAACTGGCCGAGGCCAAACAGAAGATCACCCACCTTGAGATTAAAAACAGCGCCCTGAAGGCGGACCTCGATTCGAAAATCGATACAAACCTCCGGGCGGATGCCCGAATCAAAGAGTTGCAGACCACGATCAAACTCGCGGCCGAGAACATCGACAAACAAGCCCGACGGCTCGCCGCTCACGTGGTTCGAAAAGGGCTCGACGATATCCGGGACCAGCTTCGGACCTTGGCCACCGATCCGGAACCCTGTCCACCCCGCCCCGACGCCAAGGGGCCGATCGGTGCCAGGCGTGCCGAAGCTCCCGCGCAGCGCCATTCCAATCCGGTCATCGACAAGGGCCTCCCGTGTATGCGGGCCCAGATTAAATCCTGGAAGGGCCTTCCTTCCGATCAGCGGGTGGAGAAATGGCGGGCCAGTCGCCGAGACGTTTATCGGGTCTCGGGCGAATGCGAAAGAATCCAAGCGCTCGCCAACCAACACGCGGGCAAGCGCTGCTTCATCCTCGGCAATGGCCCGTCGCTCAACACCCACCATCTTCCGAATCTCAGCCAGGAAATCACCTTCGTCTCAAACTGGTTCGTGAATGCGGAGCAGTATTCGGCCGTCTCTCCCAAATACTACTGCGTGTCCTCCCATGAGATGTTCGGCGGCTGGAACAACGCCGACCCGAAGTTGAATGCCGACTACTATGCGGCCATGCAGGCCAAGGCCCGCTCCGCCGCCAAGTTTTTCTCCTTCGCCTTCCGCGATTACATCCGCGACTCGGGCCTTTTCCCCAACGAGGCGGTCAATTACCTGCTCTTCGAACGACCCAAGCGTCTGATCGACGAAGTCGGCGAGGTGAACCTCGATCTCACGAAGCACCTCGATGACGGCTACACGGTCATCCAGACGATGTGCATTCCGCTGGCCGTTCACTTCGGCTGCACGGAAATCTACCTCGTCGGATGCGACTGCAACTACGGCATCCAGAACGCGAACGACGCGAAGCAGTATTGCTACGACTCCAAGCTTCACAAAACGCCCACCTCGAAATTCGAAAGCCTGCAACGGATCTGGGCCGACGACGGCCCGGTCTTCAAGAGCTACGAAATCCTGCGGGACACCCTCGCGGCCAGAGGAGTTAAGCTCATCAACGCCGGCAATGGCGGCCGCCTCAACGTTCTTCCCAAGGTCCAATACGAAAGCCTGTTTCAATGATGATTCCGTCCTCCTCGCCAGTCCGGCCGGCGTCCGTCGGCGAACGCACCGCGCTTTGCACCGTGCTCAGCGACGATTTCGTTCCCGGCTTCGCGGTGCTTGTCCATTCCCTCAAACAGAAACACCCCGGCCTCTCCCTTCCTTTTATAGTGGTGCACAACGACAAGTTGGCCGCGCTTTCCAACGAAAGCCGCGCGCTCGTCAGCCGCCTCTATCCGCACGTCGTCTATCACGAGGCGGACGACTCGCGCTACGAGACCGTGTGGGCCAATCGCGACCAGCGATTGAATACGCCCGAGCGGCTCAAGTCCGCCTTCTTCATCCTGGAGGCGTTTAATCTCACCGGGTTCGACCGCGTAATCACCCTCGACAGCGACATGATTTGCACGGGTGACCTCTCGCCATTGTTCGAACACACGGCACCCTTCGCGGCCACTCGCGGGACGAACTACAAAACAGGCCAGCGTATGGATTACTTCAATACGGGTGTGATGGTCATCGGTCGCCCTCACCTCACCGGCGAAACCTATCGCGCGCTCTTGAACCACCGCATCTCGACCGAACACAAGGCCCGCAAGGGCAAGGCCGACCAGGCGATCCTCAACGACTTCTTCCCGCTGCCCAAGGTCCACACCCTCGATGAAGCCTTTAATGTCACCAAACGGAAGTACCCGGACTCTGCCTTCGACCAGGTCGACGACCTGCTCGCCGGCGATGTGCGCATCCTCCACTTTGTCGGCGAAAAACCCTGGCAGCTCCACAACTCCGCCGACGAGTCGAACTACACCAAATTGGAAGCATTCTGGGCGTCGCTTCTGACGTCCGCGCTGAGTTTCGAGGACCTGTTGCAGCACCTCCGGCATCAGCAGCTCAAGCTCAACACGATGCAGGAACTTCAGGGCCGGTTCGCCGAGCTGCGGCGCTACACCGGGACGGTCGACAGTATCATCACCAAACTGCTGGACGACCTGGGGGGAACGCTGCCTGACCGTAAACCTTCGTGGCGCGAGCGTTTCATCCGCCTGTTTCGTCGCGACAGCCGCGCGCTCCGGCGGGGCGTCGACAAGGCCCGAAGGAACTGGTCGCGCCATCACTCCAAGATGGAGCGGAAGCTTACCGCGATCGCGCAGAAGCCATGACACCTCCGCACGACCGACCCGCACCATCACGACTACGGCACACCGTTTTTCCCACCATGTCCTCCCTTCTTAAAGATAAGCGCCTGTGCTGGCTGCTGGCGTTCGGTCTGCCGCTGCTGCTGCTGTGGCTCTGGCTTTCGTTTGCCTACACGCACCGCTACGCGGTCGCCACGCAGTTCGTTCTGCGCAACCAGCACGACACCGGAAGCATGGCGTTGGGCGCGGCCTCGTTGCTCGGCGGCGGCGCCGGCGAACAGCAGGACCTGCACATGGTCCAGGAATACATGCTCTCGCCGAACCTGCTCCAAATCCTCGATGCCAAACTCGATTTGCGGACGCACTACGCCGCCAAATCCGTCCTCCCGCCGCAGCGTCTCTCGCGCGACGCCAGCTTCGATGAATTTCTGTCGAAGTACCGGTCCTTGATCACCATCTCCATCGATACGACGTCGAGCATCATGACGCTCACCGTCGAGGGCTACTCGCCCGAACATACGTTGAACCAGGCCCGGCTGACGATCGACGCCGCCGAGAACTATGTGAACGAGGTGTCCCGAACGATTGCCGCCCGACAAACGGCGGCCGCACGCGAACACCTCGACCAAGCCAAGGCCGACCATGTCGCGAGGAGTCGTCAGTTGCTGGCCTTCCAACAAGAGAACAACACATTCATGCCCGACCGGGATGGGTCGGTCGCGTTGTCCGTGATCGCCGGACTCGAGTCCGCCCTGGCCGAGGAACGCACCCGGATCGCAAGCATGTCCACATACCTGTCCCCGACCGCACCCGCGTTGATCGAAAGCCGGGCGAAGGTCGAGGCGATCGAGGCACAAATCGCGATCGAACGTAACCGCCTCACCAGCGCGGTTACCCCGACCCAAACCACGAGCGGCGCCCAGCCGTTCAACCAACTCCTCGCCTCCTATCAACTCGTGCAGCTCGAACTGGATCTGGCGACGAAGAGCTATTCGGAATCCCTGGCCGCCCTGCAGAACGCGCAGATCTCCGCCTCGGAGAACTTAAAGTCCCTCGTCATGGTCGCCTCCCCGGTTCTGCCGCAGGATCACGCGTATCCTCGCATCTGGGTCTGGATGCTGGCGGCCGCCACGGTGCAGCTGTTTCTGGCCACACCGATCTCCACCTGGCTTCACGGCCTCGCCCCGAAAAGGAAATCCAGACGATGAATACGCGCTCCACAGGTTTGCCCCAGCGCAATCCGTTCCAGGTTCAATGGGCGGTGATTCACGCGTTGTTTGTTCGCAATCTGAGCGCCCAATTCGGTCGGCTCCGCGGTGGCCTGGTGTGGGCGTTCGTCGAGCCGCTCATGCAGGTGCTGCTCTTCACATTTCTGTTTTACCTGCGTGGCCGCCAGGAGCTGGGCAACATCCCCATCCCGATGCTGGTGATCACCGGGGTGGCCCCGTTCATTCTGTTCCGACAAATTGCCAATGGTGGCATCAAGGCGTTCCGCCAGTCGGACGCGTTGTTCAATTACCGCATGGTCCAGCCGATCGATCCGGTGCTCGCGAACGGCCTGCACCATTTCGTTTTCTTCATCTTCACGCTCATCGCCTTCACCTCCGTCTGCCACATCCTGCATTTCAAGATCGAGCAAGTCCGGTTCCTCGAGCTGTTGGTCAACATCGGCCTGCTTCTGCTGTTCTCCCTGGGCTTGAGCATGATCTTCACCGTGCTGCTCACCTTTCTGCCGGAAGCGCGCCGGTTCGTTCCGTTCATCATTCGGCCGCTGTTTTTCATCTCGGGTATTTTCTTCACGGCCGAGTCGCTCCCTTCCGACATCCGTCCGTATTTCCTCCTCAACCCGTTGCTGCATGCGACGGAGATCACCCGCAGCTGCTTCTACTACAGCTACACGTCCCACGGCCGGCTCGACTACCTCGCGCTGTGCGCGGCCGTCTCGCTCACCGGCGGCATGCTGGCCATGCGGATCAACCATAAACGTCTGCTGCAAACATGATCTCGATCTCCCATCTGGATAAGGCTTACCGGTTGGAGAACGGCCGCCTCCACCACGTGTTCAAAAATGCGTCGGTGACCATACCGCCCAAGGTCAACGTCGCCATCCTGGGCGCGAACGGGGCCGGTAAATCCACGCTGCTCCGTCTGCTGGCCGGCGTCGACCAGTCGGACCGCGGCCGCATCTCCACGTCGTGCAGCCTGTCGTGGCCCGTGACGTTGCGCGGCGGATTTCTTCCGGTCATGTCGGGCCGCGAGAACTGCTGGGTGGTCTTCTCTATTCACGGGTACTCCCGCGAATCGATCCGCGAGAAACTCGCCAAGGTCCAAGACATCTCCGGCATCGGCGAATACTTCGACGAGCCCGTGAAAAACTACTCCGCCGGCATGCGGGTCCGCCTCGGCTTCGCGCTCTGCATGGCCTTCGACTACGACTACTTCCTGCTCGACGAGATCACCAGCGTCGGCGACGCGGAGTTTCGCGAGACCTGCAAGACGTGGCTCCTGGCCCGGAACCAGCGCCACAACATCATCCTCGTCTCCCACCAGATGAACACGATCCGCCAGTTCTGCCAGGTGGCGGTCGTCGTCCACGATCACAAACTCACCCTCGTCGAGGACATCGAACAAGCCATCGCCCCGTTTGCCGACGAGTAACCCGCCCATGCAACGTTTCTCCTTCACTCTTCTTCCGCTGATCAAGCGTATCGCCCTTCTGGTCGTCGCCCCGACACTGATCCTCGTCGCGTATTGGGTGCTGGCCTACACGCCCGAATACGAAGCCAGGGTCGTCGTCTTGCCTCGCAACAGCGAGGTGCCGACCAGCGCGGACGCGGCGGGCGCCATGCTCGGCGCCGCCTTGCGCAGCAAGGACGTCGATTCGCACATGATCGAGCAGTACATCCTGTCGCCCGACATGCTCCAGCGTCTCGACGCGGCCCTCCACTTGCGCGACCACTACTCCTCCCCGGCCATCAGTCGCTGGCAACGCCTGCCCAAGGACGCCTCGTTCGATCGTTTTCTGGATCACTACCGGCATCGCGTCCGCGTGATCGTGGACAGCAGTTCCATTCTGCACATCGAGGTCCGCGGCTTTTCGCCCGAGCAAACCCTCGCCCTGGCCGATCGCATCGTCGAGGAATCCGAGGCCCTGCTCAACAACGTCTCCAAACAGCTCGCCACGAAGCAGGTCGAGTTCATCCAAGTCGAGGTCGCCAAGGCCGAGTCGCTCTTCAAGGACCGCACCGGAAAACTCGCACGCTATCAGAACACCGCCGGCCAGCTCGACCCCGCCCGCTACTCCGAATCGCTGATGGGCGTGATCGCCCGCATGGAACGCGAACTCGCGGAACAGAACACCCGAATCGCCGGCAGCAAGACGTTCTTCGCGGCCAACGCGCCCCAACTCGTGGAGACGCAGGCCCGCATCGATGCGTTGACCGCCGAGATATCGGCCCTGCGCTCACGCCTCACCGGGCAATCCGCCGACGCCTCCCCTTTGTCCGACGAAATCATGAAGTTCAACGACGCCGCCCTCGAAACCGAGTTCGCCGCCAAAACCTACGCCGCCGCCTTGCTCGCGCTCCAAAGCGCCCACGCCCAGGCCGCGCTCAATATCCGGACGCTCATCGTGATCTCCCACCCGTCCGGCCTTCAGGATCCCACGTATCCACGCCTCGGTTACTGGACCCTCGCGGCCCTCGCCTTGTTTTCCCTGGCCGCCGTCCTCGGCCAGCTGATCCACGACTCCGTCATGTGCCATATCGATCGATAATCCGCTGAACTAACCGCTATGAAACCAACGTTCGCTCGTCTGATTCTTCCGGCCCTCGCGCTTTTTGCCCAGGGTCCGCTTTTCGCGCAGCTGGCGATTCAAGCCAACACCAGCCTGGTCGGTGAAGAACAGGCTCGGATGGAAACGCTCCAGCCCCCGGTCACGCCCGTCGTCGAGGAGGAAACGCCCGACACGCCTGTGCCTTTCGGCGCACATCTCTTCAAGGGCGACTTCACCTCGGTCTCCTTCTCGGGCTTCAACCCCGATTACGAGATCTCCCGCGGCGATCAGATCAAGATCATGCTCTGGGGCTCCGTTCAATCGAGCCTCGCAGTCACCGTCGACGCCCAGGGCAATATCTTCATCCCCGAGGTCGGTCCCGTTCCCGTCGCCGGCGTACGCAACGAGGAACTGGACCGCTTCGTCCGCGAGCGCGTGCAGGAGGTCTACATCAAGGGCGTCAATGTCTACACGAACCTCGCGTCCGCCCAACCGGTGAAGGTCTTCGTGACCGGCTACGTGAAAAAGCCCGGCCTCTACGGCGGCAACTCGTCCGACATCATGCTGTATTTCCTGTCCAAGGCCGGCGGCATCGACCCCGACCGCGGCAGCTACATCGACATTTCCCTCATCCGTAACAACGAGGTCGTCGAGTCGATCAACCTCTACGAGTTCCTCATCTCCGGAAAAACCCACCGCAGCCAGTTCCGCGACGGAGACACCCTGCTCGTCAACGCCCGGCATCATTACGTCCATCTCAACGGCGAGGTCCTCAACGCCAGCCGCTTCGAATTCAAACCCGACGAGGTTCCCCTCGCCGACCTTCTCAAGCTGGCCGGGGTCAATGCGAACACCACCCACGTCAGCATCTCTCGCTCAACCCCCGGCCGCACCGACGCCGAGATTCACCCGATCGGTTCACTCGATGG
>JANJTQ010000306.1 GCA_024711005.1 Opitutaceae bacterium
GGCGTTGAGCCTTTCCGAGAGTTACTTTTGGACTTCGGCTCCGTTGGGTGGACAGGGAAGGGGGCTCGGCTTCCGCAAGATCAGCACGAGACCGACAACGATCAGGAAGAAAGAGTAGAACGTCCCGCGACTCAGGCCGAGAATCGGGGCGGCATCGGGTTCACGGAAAATTTCGCCGATCATACGGACGACCGCGTAGACGATGAGGAACTCGCCGGAGAGACGTCCGGGGTGTCGGTACACGACCTGGGAGCGCCAGAATCGCCATTGCATGACGGTCAGCAACAGGGCGCCCTCCAAGGCCGCTTCGTAAAGCTGGGACGGGTGGCGGGGGAGGATCAAATGCACGGGCGTGTTTTTGGACGCGCTCTCCGGGAAGATGACGGCCCACCGGACATAAGAGATTTTTCCCCAGAGCTCGCCGTTGATGAAATTGGCGATACGCCCCAGCATCAGGCCGAGCGGGGCGACGGATACGACCAGATCCGAAATGTGCAGGAACGGCAGCCGGCGGCTTCGGGCGAACCAGGCCATCGCCAGCGCGACACCGACAAACCCGCCGTGACTGGCCATTCCTCCCTGCCAGATCTTGAACAAGGCGAACGGGTCGTCGCCGAGGTTGCGCCAGCCCTCGTAGAGCAGAAACGATCCGAGTCGGCCCCCGACGACGACGCCGACGACGATGGCGACGATGAGATCGGCGATCTTGTCCGAAGGCAGCTCCGAACGATGGGCGCGGGCATAGGCGTGCAGCAACAACGCGCCGCCGACGAACCCCAGCAAGTAGGCGAGCCCGTAGTAACGAATGCCGATCGTATCGGTAAATTGGATAACGAACGGGCTGAGGTCGTGAACCCAGAAGGCGAGAAACATGGCGTGGCGGAGGGACGTGGAAGCGGGCGCGTGTCAGTGCCCGCACTTGCGATAAGGACAACCGAGTGAAGGCATGAGGAGGGGTTTACGAATCAAAAGTGAATGACAGTTTTCGGGTGATTGCCCTTGACCGTTCCCGGCTGCGAAAAATACTCCAAGGCGTTCTTCCCCTCCCTGAATATCCCCTCTTTTATGAAACTCCGTTCCTTCGTGCCGGTCCTGCTTGCTGGTAGCGCGCTTCTTTTTGTCTCCGGCTGTGCCGTGATGAGCAAAGGCCGCACGCAAACTGTGGTGGTTCGTTCGACGCCCGAGGGCGCGACCGGCCTGATCAACGGAGCCGAGGTCGGGAAAACCCCCTTCAAAATCGCCCTGAAGCGTTCGTCCGCCTATACGATCGAGCTGCGCAAACCCGGTTTCGAGAATGCCTCCACCGTCGTTCTGCCCGTTGCCAACGAATACGACAAACGATTCTTCCGCTGGGGCATTGATTATGAACTCGGCGCGATGACGGATCTCACCCCTGACGATCTGATGATCGAACTGAAGCCCGCCAAGGCCCCCATGACCGAGGGGGATCGTTTTCAGGAAATGTCCTATCGGGTGCTGCAAGCCGACGCGTTGCTGGAGGCCAAGGAAATCTCCAAGTCCGACCACGCTTACCTCGTCGCCGAGATTGTGAAGTCCTACTCGAACTGAGGCGCGGTTCGCCGTTGTTGAGAGCGGTGCGGTATTAAGTTAATCACTCATCGGCCAATCTGTTTTTCAGGGCGTGTCATTTCGATGGCACGCCCTTCTTTTTGGGGAATTTGCTCCTCCTCACGCGAAGTGACTTGCGCACCCTGTGGCGGCCGGGCCTAGTTTTGCCCGCATGAGTGATTTGAAACGCACGCCTTTGCGCGAATTCCATGCGACCCACGGGGCGCGTTTGGTCGACTTTGCCGGCTGGGAAATGCCGGTTCAATACCGCTCCATTCTTGAGGAACATAAGGCGGTTCGCCGCGCCGCCGGGCTCTTTGACGTGAGCCACATGGGCGAGGTCGACGTCAAGGGACCCGAGGCTCTGCGTTTCCTCAATCACCTCGTCACCAACGACGTTGCCAAGCTCTTCCCGGGCCGGGTGCTTTATTCACCCATGTGTTATCCGGACGGCGGGGTGGTGGACGATCTACTCGTCTACATGCGCGCCCCCGAGGATTACTTCCTCTGCATCAATGCGGGCAACATCGACAAGGACCTCGCTTGGATTCAGGAGCAGGCCCAGGGCTTTGTGGTCACGGTTACCGATCGTTCGGCCGATTACGCGCTCCTCGCGATTCAAGGTCCGACCGCGGTCGCGATCGTGCAATCGCTCACCGGTGCCAAGCTGGACCGTGTCGGTTATTATCATTTCGTCGAAGGTACCGTCGCCGGCGTGCAATGCCTCATCAGCCGGACCGGCTATACGGGCGAGGACGGTTTTGAACTCTACCATCCCGCCGGTGACGCGGTCGCGCTGGCCGAGGCGGTCGTACAGGCGGGTGCCGCGCACGGGCTTGAACTCACCGGACTCGGCGCGCGCGACAGCCTGCGCCTTGAGGCGGGTTACCCGCTTTACGGTCACGAGATCACCGCGGAGATTTCCCCGCTCACCGCCGGTCTCGGCTGGACGGTGAAGCTCGACAAAGGCGCCGATTTCATCGGTCGCGCCGCATTGCTTGCGGAGAAGACCAACGGGGCGGCCAACAAGGTGATATTTTTCAAAACCGGCGATCGTCGTATCGTCCGCGCGGATACACCGGTGCTGGGCCTCGACGGCGCCCCGGTGGGCCGGGTGCTTTCTGGGACGCTTTCGCCCATCCTCAACGAGGCGATTGGCTCCGCGTTGGTCACCACGGCGGCCGCCTCCGCTCCCCTGGCGGTCGATATCCGGGGCACCTTGATCAACTTGCAGCTGGTCAAACCTCCCTTCGTCCAACTAAAGAAAGCTTCAACATGAGCAGCGTCCCCACCGATCTCCGTTACGCAAAGTCCCACGAATGGCTGAAACCCGCCGGCGACGGCACGGCGACGGTCGGCATCACCGACTATGCCCAGAATAGTTTGGGCGACATCACCTACGTGCAGCTGCCCAAGGTGGGCGCGGAATTCACCGCCGGCCAGGTGTTCGGCGTGGTAGAGTCCGTCAAAGCCGCCTCCGATCTGTATTTGCCCGTCGCCGGCACGGTCCTCGAAGTGAACACGGCGCTCGATGCCACACCCGAGACCGTCAACCAGGACGCCTACGAGGCCGGCTGGATGCTCAAGATCAAGCTGGCCGATCCCGCGTCGGTCGAGACGTTGCTGAACGCTGCGGCTTACGAAAAGGCGATCGGTTGAGCGGAAGGTAGGGACGGACCGGACGCCGGGCCGTCCGGTTGGACGTGCATCTGCCTGCCTCTGGTCAATACACGGCGGTCCCAGCGGTCCCGCCGCACCTCGGACTGGCGTGTTTACTCGGCCGGAGGCGGAGGTTTTTGTTGGCGGAGGTTTCTGCGGGAGTGGCACCGGCGAAGGGAGAAACCTCGCGGCCGCGAATGTCGTGGTCGCCGTAGAAATTGAGGATGCAAGAGACGGCGTTGGACTGGTCGGTGTAAAGACCGTGGTGGTTGATTTCCTCGTGACCGGCGGTCGCGCCGACGAGCATCGCGAGGTGTCCGCCGACGGAACGCCCATCACGCCGATGCGGTCGGGATCGATGTTGAAGCGGCCGGCTTCGGCGCGGATGAAACGAAGGGCCGATTTGCAGTCGTGGAGATTTTGCGCCAGGCGAGACGGGTGAGCCGGAGTTCGCCGGTGGCGGGGTCCTTCTCGCCGACGTTGAGCAGGTGGTTGATCGAAAACTCCGCGTAGCCTCGCCGGGTGGGGGCCGGCGAAAGTGTCGGACGGAAGATAGGCATCGAGCTTTTCGGTGCGGTCTGGGCTGACCGCCAAAAGCTGAGGTAGACGATATCGGACAGGCGGGTGATGTCGAAGCGTATGGGAGGTTTTTTGCGGGCGTGGCCGGAGGAAGACGGCGAGTTGCCCGAGGCGGGCAAGGTGCATTCTAGCTCCGCCCGAATCCTTTAAAACACTCCGCTGCTGCGGCGAACGACCCAGTCGATGATGGCGGCGTCGTTGCCATCGAGCCGCCAGATGAGGTTCAAAAACTCGGTCGGGTGGATGTCGTGCGTCTTGAAAAAATTACGATCTCCACCGCAGCCATACATCATAGACGACGGAAGTTCGCCGCGCAGTTTCGCGCGGGCTTTGGGCAAGATGCGCGGCAACCACTCGATGCCTTTCACGGCTTCGGTTTTGCCAGGCCACGTGGCGGGGTCGGCGACGAGGGTGCTGGCCTTGCCATGCTGGACGTTGAGAAAGTAATCGCGGCGAAGGTATTCGATTCCGAGGGCGATGTCATAGCCGGGCTCGCCCTCGTGGTTGTTTTGGTCCTCGGCGTAATCGTAGAGGTGCTGGGCGGTGATTCCGTTGCTCGCGAGCCAGGCGCATTCATCGACGTTGAAATAGGATTCGGCACCACGACGGCCATCAGCGTAAAGGACGACCGCCTTGTCATAAAGCGAACGGAAGGTTTGGGCGAAGGTGTAGTGGGACATGGTGAAGGAGGGATGATTTTGAATGGAGAACGCAGGGGGGAATGGTCGACCAACTAATATTTGGATCTCGCGTCCTGCAACCATGAGGACCGAGCCATGTGGTTGACCACTCCGGATACAGTAGCAGTCGATGTAACGAGGCTGGTTTTCTTTGCCCGTAACCGACCAGCTTCGTTACCTCCCAAGAAACATACCCGTCCCGCGACGCAGGCCAACCCAGTTTCTTGGGGTTCCAACTGTGCCGCGCAGCGCCTCGGTCCCTGTGCTCGGCTGCTACGTTCGACGGCATCGTTGCGTTTGGCGAGAGCGGTGAAGCTCCCCATGCAATCAATTGCGGATGCCGGTCGTTGTGTCGACGGGGCGATCGCTGTCAGAAAGCCGCCCCGGTGGCTCCATCACTGTCGCTCAAACAACCCCGACCGCCGGTCTATCCCATGATTCATAAAAAACGCTGGTCACTTTTGGCGACCGTTCACGTTGTGCACGCCGCTATGTTTTTCCCATTGGGTCTGCAAGCCGTGGAAGGCTTGTCTCCCGAAGCGACTGCGAAGATCGCCGCCGACAAGGCAAAGGTGCTGGCCTTGGCCGAGGAGCCGAACCGTGACAAGTGGCCGTCGGAACTCCGCGTGTCCGGCAACAAGATCCTCAACCGCCAGGGCCGGGAGGTCTGGCTGCAAGGGCTGAATGTTTTAAGTCTCGATTGGAGTCCGTTGGGCGAACGCATCCTGCAGAACACGAAGGTCGGTATCGAAGACTGGAACGCCAATCTGATCCGGCTCGCGGTGAAGGAGCACTACTGGTTTGGCACGGGCAAAGGTCAGGTCGACGGTGGCGAAACCTATCGTGAGTTGGTGGATGCCGCCATCACGCTCGCGGCCAACCGCGGCGCCTACGTCTTGTTGGATTTGCATCGTTATCGCGCTCCGCGACAGGAGCACGCGTCTTGTTGGATTTGCATCGTTATCGCGCTCCGCGACAGGAGCACGCCGACTTTTGGAAGGACGCCGCCACCCGATACAAGAACCACCCCGCGGTGATTTTTGACCTGCTGAACGAGCCGCATGGCATCAGCTGGGAAATCTGGCAAAAGGGCGGTTTCGTCGGGACGAAGAAAAAGGGAGTCGATGAAACGGCGTTCCTCAGCGAGGAGGAGAAGATCAAAAACGATTTGGGCTTCCGCTCGGTGGGAATGCAGGGGCTGGTGGATGCCGTGCGCTCAACGGGTGCCAGGAACATCGTGTTGGCCGCGGGTATGAACTACGGATTCAGTTTGTCCGGTATCCTCGAAGGCCACGCGTTGAACGACAAAGGTGGCAACGGCATCATCTACGGCTCGCACGTGTATCCATGGAAGAAGGGCTGGGAAAAGAACTTCCTTGCCGTCTCAAAGGTGCATCCGGTCCTGATCGGAGAAAACGGCGCGAACACGAAGAAGTTGAAATTTATTCCGGCGAATAATCAGGAGAACGCGACGACTTGGGTACCGGCGTTTCTTGGTATGGTTCAGCAGCACAAAATTCACTGGGCGGGTTTTTGTCTGCATCCCAAGGCGGCTCCGAACTTGATCTCCGACTGGAATTACACACCGACTCCGGAATGGGGCGCATGGGTGAAGCGAGCGCTGGCCGGCGAAACCTTTCCGCCGCCGGACAAGCTTCGCTGAGCCAACGTAGCAGCCAAGGTCACGAGGCTGATTGGAGGGTGGCTGAAGATGTCCCGGTCTCGTGACCTTGGCTGCCACCGCAACTCGGACGATTTATTTGTATGAACACGGCTGAGCCGTTGGTTGGCCTATTCGGTCCTACTCCCGATTTTAACGCAAAGGCGCCAAGGACGAGTCGAAGAGCGCGAAGGGATTTCTGTATTTGTTGCGTTCTCGGTTCACGGCAGGCCGCAGCGATGCGGTTAATTGTCCCGGATCTGGTCGGCAGGGGGTTGCTCTCCGAGCGTACCCTTTGACTCAGTCGTTTGGTGGAAGAGCAGCGTGCCGTCGTGGACCATCTCTTGGTGAATGATCTGACCGTGCTCGACGTCGAAAATATAATCGGAGCCGATCACGCGTCCCCAGTAGGCTCTAAAAAACAGTAACTTTTCGTTCACCCAGCGGGCTTCGACGGGGAAGTTGGGATACGGCTCTTTGATGGTGATGCGATAACCCGAGTCCCCGGCGGAAAGGGCGATCTCTGTGCTTTGCGAATCTGAGGTCGAGAGCGTGAACCTATATGCCTTGTTTGAAGACAAGGTCGCGGCGTTAGTTTGCGCTGCTGGTTTTGTCTTAACGATGAGTACGCGATTATGGAACGCCGGATCAAACGGTGTGTGGAAATTCCGAGGCTCACGCCAATTTCCGGCATGGGGCACGCCTGACGATTGGAACGAGAACTCCATGGTTGGCGACTTGAGGTTGGACGGTTGCTCAGGGAGAGACAGGGTTTTTGTAAACGTAAGGGGCGATTCAAAGGAGACCGTGGTTGTCTGCTCGACGCTGTGGGCATTCGGACCCGCGCTCGGTGGTTCATGGGCTCGGGGCACGAGGTCGGTGGCTCCGGCAGGAACGGATTCAAATGATCGCTCGACGGCCTGCTGGGACTGGGCTGCGGCGACAACGACGGAGCCGAAGAAGAGAAGGACGGTAAGTTTCATGTTCAGTTTGATTGTGACGCCGGCGCTGGCACGGACCGCGTGGCTTGGTCGGCAATGATGGCTTCGGGAGACGACGCTGTGCCGATCGATAGTCCGATCTCATGCATTCGACCGTCAGCCAAAGATCTCCGGTGGTTAAGCAAAGCATGCTATCGAAGCGTAGCGGCTTTGTTGCGAAGTTCCGGTTTGGAATTTTGATCGATTGTTCTGCTTGCGCGGACGCCGCAAACAATGCTCCTCCATCTGAATCGATCACCTCGACTCGGAATGCTGCAACGGCGTTTATAAAAAACGCCACCAGCCACCCGTTCTTAGCGGCCGGTGCCCCATAGCGGGACCAAGGTCTCGGCGCGGGCCCAGCCGGTTTGACCGTCGGGGAAGACCAGGCGGCGCCAGCCGAGGAAGGCTTTGTCGGTCGTCGCGATCACGCCGAGGGAGAGCGGCGAGGACTTCTGCGGCGTGTCGAGATCGGTCGGAATCGAGCGAAGCGTCGTCGGCGTGACCACGACCACGGCGTGCGCTTCGGCCAACGGACCGTAAGTGTGCAGGCTCCAAGCGCCCGCCATTGCGAGCAGGACTGAGGCGGCGACCAGACTGCGAACAAGCCATGTGCGGGGGCGTTTCCGATAGGCGCCGTAGATGCCGAGCGAAAGCCCGAGCGCGGCCAGCCATGCCGAGGCAATCAAGGCGAATTGCCAACAGGTCGGCGAGGCGAGGCGGGCGACCGACGCGCCCGGGGAGTCGGCGAGGAAGGGCTTGATCGCAACCGGAGTGACGCCCGCGGCCTTGAACGTGTAGGCGAGATGCCAGCGCACCGAGGGGTTGTGCGGTTGCTGCACAAAGGCGGCAAGGGCGTGTCCGGCGGCTTCACCGGGACGGTTTTGCTGGATGAGCGCGAGCGCGAGGTTGTGGTGCGCGGACCAATCGGTGGGCTGGGACTTGAGCGTAGCGGTCCATGCTTTTTCGGCGGTGGCGAAATCACCCTTGGCGTAGGCGGATGTCGGATCGGGTCGCTCACGCTCCCCGCTACGTTCGGATTCGGCCGCGAAGGACGAAGGGATCGTGAGTAGTGACGCGATGATGACGAGCAGCGGGAGCAGGTTGCGCGGGAGGAAGAGTTGAAACGGTGAGAACGAGGGCGCGCGGTGGGCTGCCAACGCTTGCGCGGCGCGGGTCGGCCAGTCGGCGGGAAGCGGGGCGGCGCCATAGAGCGTGTGGTCGGCTTCGGCCCAGAGGACGGACCACTCGCTGGCGTTCGTCGCCACGGGACGGTCGGACGACGGGAGGAAACTGGCGGGGGTGGGGACGGCTTGCGGGAGTCGCCAGAGGATCGCGGTGTCGGCTTGCCAGGCTTGGAGGAGCGGGGCGATGTCCGGGCCGTCGGAGTGGTCGATGACCAATGACGAATGCCCAACGCTCGGGGCGCACACGGCGGCATTTGCCTGCTCACGTTGTTGGACGCGATCGGCGTCGGGGTGCTGGCGCTTCTCGTTGCTGTCGGCGGCCGCGATGCGGCGGATTGTATCCGTTAATCGGATATGTGCTTCGCGCAAGGGACGTCCGGGGTCCGTGACGCGGGCACGGCGCAGGGCGAGGGCGAGCCAGACGAACAGCGGAGCAAGGAGCGAGGTCAGGAGGCCAACAACCAAGGTGGAGCGAGAGATCGGGGCGGATACGGAGCTGGCGGGCGGGAGCGGGTCTCGGGGGATGGCCGCCGTGGGGGCGGGCTCGGGTCGCTCACGCTCCCCGTTACGAGACGGATCGGAGGGGGCGGAGTCGGGTTGCCGGGGCTCCTGGTTAGGGTCGATGGCGGCGGGGGTGACTTGGACGGTTACGGGTTTCGTCGAAAGCGTTTCGTAGGCGCCGGTGGCGGGGTTGAAGACGG
>JANJTQ010000308.1 GCA_024711005.1 Opitutaceae bacterium
TTCCCGCCGACCCTGACCGCTCCCGTTTTCGGAGCGGTATTTTTGTGGACAGCCGCCGACCTGCGCGGCGACTGGCTCGCGCGAGATGGCTTTCCACTGCGGATACGCATCCGTTTTCGCACTTTTATAGTCACACAGACAAAGCTCCGCCCGTCGGCCAAGGTCGGTTTTATCAATTGGGGGGGTAAAAAGGGGCAATGCTTTACCCTTGCGCAATGGTGGGGATTTATCGTCGGCGGTGAGCGCCTACATTGATAGAGCATTTCAACTAAAGCAGCGTGGCTCGAAATTCGCTCCGAATCCCGGAGCACGCCCGACACGAGCGTTGCTACACGCTGGACCCGACGGCCATGGCTCTATTTGAACCGCTCTAGTCTCATCAACTTGCGATCACAGTGGTTATTCCGCTGGGTTCAATGCTCCGAAGTTTGCTTCGGCATAGATGAAGCAGCGGAAGGTTTGAACGTGGATCATTGCAATGGCTGATCGTTTGCGTGTCGGCGGTTCGTCCGGTCTCAATCGGTTGAACCGCACCGACATTGAACCTGCGGTCTTTGCGGGGCATCAGCGCGCTTACGGAACACACCTCGATGCCCAACACTTCAAATCCGCAAGCCGCCATCGCCACCACCTACGCCGACGCCGGGCGTGCCCAACCCGCCGATGGCTTCGTTGATCGTTTCGACGGACGTTACTACTGCATCGCCGATTCCAACCGTCTGCCGGTGTTCTTCATGAACATCGTCAGCCCCTCCGATCTCTGGCTCTTCGTGGCCAGCAACGGCGCGCTGTCCGCCGGTCGCAGCGACGCCGACCACGCGCTTTTTCAATATCAGACCGTCGATCGCATCTATGACAGCGCCGGCAAAACCGGCCCCTGCACCGCCCTGTATGTCTCCCGCGCGGGTGGCGTTCCCGTTCTGTGGGAGCCGTTCACCGCCCACGGTCCTCGCCGGTACCGCATCACCCGTCACCTCTACAAGAGCATCGAGGGCGACCGCGTCTGGTTCGAGGAGATCAATCATGACCTCGCCCTTTCTTTTGCCTATGGCTGGGCCACCGCCGAAGACCACGGATTCGTTCGCACCGTCCTTCTGGAAAACCTCTCTGTATCCGAAGCCCGACTACATGTCGTCGACGGTCTGCGCAATCTGCTCGCGCCCGGAGTCTCCCGGCACCTGCAAAACGAATACTCCTGTCTGGCCGATGCCTACAAATCCGCCGATCACGTCGAAGGTACCGGCCTGGGCCTCTTCAGTCTCGCCTGTGGCATCATTGATCGCGCGATTCCGATGGAATCCCTCCGTGCCACCACGGTCTGGTCCGACGGACTTCCCGATGCTCGCGTGCATCTCTCCGATCACATCTACGACGCGTTCCTCGCCCAAGGCGACCTGACCGCCCCCGCGCCTCGACGCGGAGTGCGTGCCACTTACGCCGTGACCGCCGAATTTGACCTCGCGCCGCAGGCAACCCGTCGCTGGATCCTCGTCGCGGACATCGGCCGAAGCCAGGCCGAGGTCGCCGCTCTTGCCTCCGCTCTTCGGCGAGGCGGCCACCCCGACACCGTGCGAACCGCGGTCGACGATTCCACCCGCCGCTTGCGCGCCCTCGTTGGTTCTTCCGACGGACTTCAGGCGGGCGGCGACGAAATCGCCACCGCCCACCACTTCGCCAACACGCTTTTCAACATCATGCGCGGCGGCGTGTTCGTGCAAAACCACGACGTTTTCTCCGCCGACTTCGCCGACTTCCTGCGCACCCGCAACCGCCCCGCCGCCGAACGCCACGCCGGTTTTCTCGCCGCGTTGCCGCCCACGTTGGCGCACGCCGATTTCATCGCCCGCATCGCCTCCATCGGCGACCCCGACCTGGAGCGCATCGGCCACGAATACCTGCCGCTCACCTTCAGCCGTCGTCACGGAGATCCCAGTCGGCCTTGGAACCGGTTCAACATTCGCGTGCGCGACGAACATGGCGCCCGGGTGCTCAATCACGAAGGCAACTGGCGCGATATTTTCCAAAACTGGGAGGCCCTCTGCATGAGCTTCCCCGCCTTCCTCGAAAGCATCGTCGCCAAGTTCGTCAACGCCTCCACCGCCGACGGCTTCAACCCCTACCGCGTCACTCGCGCCGGTCTGGAGTGGGATGTTCCCGCCCCCGAAGACCCCTGGGCGTCCATCGGCTACTGGGGAGATCATCAAACCGTCTACCTGCTCAAACTCCTCGAATGGTCCGCCCGTTTTCATCCGGGAGTCGTCGCCGGCTGGCTTCGCCGGGCCGTCTTTGCGTACGCCAACGTTCCGTATCGGATAGCCCACTACGAGGCCCTCCGGCGACGCCCGCGCGACACCATTGCCTTCGATGACGTCGCTCACACAACCATCGAGCAACGCACCCGCACCTTCGGTACCGATGCCAAGCTCCTTGCCGCCTCCGACGGCCGCGTGCTTCACGTTAACCTCGCCGAAAAGCTCCTCCTGCTCGCCCTCACGCGCCTGGTCAACTGGGTCCCCGGCGGGGGCATTTGGATGAACACCCAGCGTCCCGAGTGGAACGACGCCAATAACGCCCTGGTCGGCAACGGTCTTTCCGTCGTCACGCTTGCCTACCTCCGCCGCTTCCTCGCCCACCTCGATGATGAACTCCTCCCGGCCCTCGGCGAAGCCCCCGTGCCCGTCTCCGCCGGTATCGCCGGGCTTCTTCGCGAGGTCGCCGACATTCTTGCCGTCCACGCCCCGGCGCTCACCGGAGGCCCGATCGACGATCCGCTCCGCCGCTGTGTGACCGACCTTCTCGGCGCCGCCGGCTCCGACTACCGTCAGGCTCTCTACGCCGAAGGTCCCGGCATGCCGATCGATGTCCCCCCGTCCGAGATCGCCGACTTTGTCCGCACTGCACTTGCCTGCGTCGACGCCTCGTTGCGGCTCAACCGCCGCCCGGATGGACTCTGGCACGCCTACAACCTGCTCGCCTTCTCCGACCAACCGGACGCGACCCTCGCCGTGCACCACCTCGCACCGATGCTGGAAGGGCAGGTCGCCATCCTCAGCTCCGGTTTACTCGCTCCCGCCGAAGCCGCCGACCTGCTCGCGGCCCTGCGCCGCAGTCCGCTTTATCGTGCCGATCAACACAGTTATCTGCTCTATCCCGATCGCGCGTTGCCCGGCTTTCTTGAGCGCAACCAGGTCGCCGTCGACCTCGTTGCCAGTAATCCGTTGCTGACCGCGCTGCTTGACGTCGGCGATGCCCGCCTCGTGCTCCGCGACGCCGATGGCCTAATCCGGTTTCATCCCGACCTCGCCAACGACGACGAACTCTGCACCCGACTCGCCGCGCTCGCCGCCGATCCGGTCTGGAGCGAGCAAGTCGCCGCGCAACGCGAAGCGGTGCGCACCGTTTACGAAGCGACCTTTAATCACCGTGCCTTCACGGGGCGCAGCGGCTCGATGTTCGGTTACGAAGGACTCGGCTGCATTTACTGGCACATGGTTTCGAAGCTGCTCCTGGCCGTGCAGGAAAACCTCCTCGCCGCGCGAGCCGTCGGCGACCCCGCCGCCGAACGCCTGCAAGCCGCCTATTTCGACATCCGCGCGGGCCTCGGTCCGGCCAAGACGCCCGCGGTTTACGGAGCGTTTCCGACCGATCCGTATTCACACACGCCGGGTCATGCGGGCGCGCAGCAACCCGGCATGACCGGACAAGTGAAGGAGGAAATCCTCACCCGCCTCGGCGAACTCGGAGTTCGCATCGCGGATGGCCGCGTGACCTTTGCGCCCTGTCACTTGGCAGCCTCCGAGTTCACGACTGGGCCGGCGGCCTTCCGTTACGTGACGCAGGCCGGAGAGGCCGCCGTGCGCCCACTCCCGGCGGGCTCCCTCGGGTTCACATTGGCGGGCACGCCGATCGTCTACCGACGGGGCGCAGGCCCGGTCCGGATCTGTATCCGGCCGATCAACGGTCCCGAACGACTGATTGCCGGAGGCACCTTGGACGAGGTAACCACGGCCCGACTCTTCGCCCGCGACGGCTCGATTCAGGAAATCGAAGTCGAGCTGCCCGAGACCTGCTGACACTGCGGCTGCACGAGGTGGGACCTGGAGCTCTCCGCTGATCTGACGCGGCGGCGCGGATTGGCTGAGCGCTGGTTACTCCTTCTTGACCAGCTTCAGGGATGCCGCGCTCAACATCATGGTTTCTTTTCCCCCGGTTTTAGATCCGCTGGTATGAACACCACCCGTAAAACCGCCGGCTGAAAAAGTCAGTGGCATGGAGACGGAAGCTCGTGATATCCCCTCGGTGGCGACAATGGGACCTTTCAGATCTCCTCTTACTATATAATCGGTCGCGAGGTTAAGCTTCCGGCCGATCCAGCCACGGTTCCGCGCAAGTCGTCCATGCGCGAGCCCGGCATCGCCGACTGTTCCGGTGACGGTACCGTCGGCGTGGATGTCGATTGAAACAGGTAGCTGCTGCTGAGTGCACCAGTTGACGATAATTTGGGCGCTACCCTCCCAGTGGCCGATCATCGCCTCTGTGACAACCTGCTCGGTCGCTTGGAGCGCCGGTGGTGCTATCAATGCCAAGAAGACCGAGAAGCATCTAATGATTATTTTATGATACATGGGTGTCCCTTCTTTGCCTGACGTTCTGGTGTACTGGGCAACAAACAGCTATTTCGGGCAACTCTGGAAACACGGCCCGGTGCCGAGCGGCACGCCGGATGGTGTGGGACCCGCCTATCCACGCGAGCAACAGGGTCGTTGCCAGCAACCCGAAAATTCCAAGGTCCTCGATTCATGCGGATAATCTGTAACCTCCTGACGCCTTTTCATAAGCCCGGGGGTTTGTGAGCTCATTCCGAGAGCGCAGTGTGGGTGTATCCAAATCCCTGTCGCTTCATGACGAACATGTATTCGCTTTCCGCCCGCTCTATTCCTTTGTCCGGCTCCTGGGACGTCATTGTTGCCGGTGGCGGGCCCGCGGGTTGCACGGCCGCCGCGGCGGCCGCGCGTGCGGGCGCGAAGACGCTTCTGTTGGAATTCAGCGGTTCTCTTGGCGGCAGCGGAACGAGCGCGCTGGTTCCGGCTTGGTGTCCGTTTTCAGACAAGGAAAAAGTCATCTACCGGGGACTGGCCGAGCGCGTGTTGAGAGAATGCAACGCGGGCATGCCCCATATCGCGCCCGACGATGTCGATTGGGTGCCGATTGATCCGGAGCGGCTTAAGCGCGTCTATGATAATCTGGTCCTGTCGGCCGGCGCCCACGTTCTCTTCAACACATCGCTCGCGGCGGTCGAGCGTGATGAGCAAGACGGGGTGAGCACAATCATCATCAATAACAAACGCGGGCTATCCGCATTGCAGGCCAAGGTGTACGTGGACTGCACGGGTGACGCGGACTTGTCGGCATGGGCGGGCGCGGACTTTGGCATGGGCGACGAGTCCGGGGATCTCATGCCCGCAACGCATTGTTTCGTCCTCACCAATGTGGATGATTACGCATTTCGTCATTTGTTGAACGGGGGCTCCAAATTGCATGCGAGCAACCCGGAAAGTCCTGTTTTCAGAATCATCGAATCGGGACGGTATCCACTTATTCCCGACGGGCACGTCTGCTGTAGCATCATCGGTCCGGGGACGGTCGGCTTCAATGCCGGCCATCTTTGGAAGGTGGACAACACCGACCCGGAGACCGTCTCCGCCGCGATGGTGCAGGGGCGGAAAATGGCCGGACAATTTCGCGATGCGCTGGCCGAGTTCTGTCCGCAGGCATTTGGAAACGCCTTCCTCGTGATGACCGGCAGTCAGATGGGAATTCGCGAAACCCGGCGGATCGTGGGCGACTACATGTTGACCTTGGAGGACTATCTGAATCGCCGCAGTTTCCCCGACGAGATCTGCCGCAACTCTTACTTCATCGATATCCATCAGGCGCTCGAGGATGTGGCCGGAAATAACGCCGGCCGGAGGGAAGGGTTGAGGCACACCATTCATTACGGTCCGGGAGAATCGCATGGAATCCCGTATCGCTGCCTTACGCCCAAGGGGCTGCGCAACGTGCTGGTCGCGGGCCGCTCGATCTCGTGCGAACGCATCGTGCAGGGCAGCGTTCGAGTGATGCCCGTCTGCCTGGCGATGGGAGAGGCCGCCGGCATGGCCGCCGCGCACGCCGTGAACCATCATGACGGAGATGTTCACGCCGTGGACACCGACCTGCTTCGGACGGAACTGAAAAAACAAGGGGCCTACCTTCCCGAGGTTACCTGTGCCGCCGAGGTGATCTCTTCGTGAGGAGTCTTCGGGCCGTCCCGTTTCGGTGATCGGGCGGGCGATCAGGGCTTCTTGTGCGCACGCACAAGAACGCTTGGTTCCCGACCCGAAGCCTGGCGAAAAAGATGGCGGCGAGCTTCGGCGACCCTGCCGCGAGCTGGCTGCGGCTCGCTGAACCGATTGCGTTCCTGTGTCAGGATAACGCCTGACGGGGATCTGCGTCTTTCCGCCAACGGACTCGTTCACACCTGCCTCGCCGATTGGCAATCCACCGCCAATGTCTGGCTCCGGAAAAAGCATCCGTATCCATTTAAATAAGCAGGCGGCTCTATTACGTCCCCGGATGCATTGCTGTATTCTTGGAAAAACGGGGGGCATCTCGCCCCACGACACCACCGCTCATTCCATGACATCCATCAAACACAGCCTCCTGCTTGCCGCCTTGTCGGCGACTGTCTGCTTCGTACCGGCCTCACACGCCGCGATTCTCCTGTCCGAAAACTTCGACTCCATGACGACCGGAGTGTCACCGTCCGGCTGGACGGTCAGCCAGCCAACAAACACGTCGGTGCTGGTCACGGATACGCAATTTGTATCCGGCTTAAACAGCCTGCAGCTGCACGATGCCTCAACCGCGGCGGGCTTTCCGGCCGCTTCGGCTTCCTTCGATCAGGTCACTTCCGGCGTGGTCACGGTGAACCTGGACATGCGTGCCACCGTGACGACCCGGGACGCGCTTTATGTGAAACTGAGGAATTCGTTGTCCCAGGATCTCGGCGGTATTCGTTTCAACACCAACGGCACGTTCGCCTACATGGCTGCAGGCGGTACGTGGACCGCTTCCTCGGTTACTTACACTGCAGACACTTGGTATTCCTTGGAGATTACCTTTGATCTCGATGCGAAGACCTACAGCGCCTCGGTGGGTGGTTCGAGTGTGGTTGAGAACGCGGCGTTCCGCTCCACGGCCACGGTTTTCGACGCGAACGCCCTGGCGCTCCAAAGTTTTGTCGGTGTCGGCAGTTTTGTTGGGGATGCCTTTGTCGACAACATCACCATCAGCACCATTCCGGAACCATCGACCACCACGGCCGCCGCCGGTCTGCTCACCCTTCTGGCCGCCTGCTGTCGGCGGAGGCGTTCGTAAATACCCTTCCGGAGCAAACTCCGGAGGCGCACTGAAACGGGCCTGCCAGCAGGCCCTCCCCGCCGCCTCATCCTCGAGGCGGTTTTGCTTTCCAGTCCGGAGCTTCGGTCCGAATCGTGGACCATCCGCCATTTCGTGAAGAGGTTGATTCCGGCTGAAGCTCCGAACTACGGCGCGACCGAGCCATTCCCCGCGTTTACACCCGCACTCCATGAAATGTTCGCCGTTCAGGCTCCTGATCGCTCTCGGCATGCCGATGCTCGTGCCGCTCATGGCGGTGGAGCTCACGGATTCCGGAGGATCATGGTCTGTTGCGAACGTCCAACTGACATTCGATGGAAATGAGGGGCTTCTTTTAAGCACGCCTCCGGACGGCGGACCGGGCCGGGCGAGTGTGTTGGTCCCCTCCGGCGCGACCGCCGGAACCGGGCCTCTATTCATTGAGGCCGTCGTTCGCTCCCTGTCCGGAGGGACTTTGCGCGTCTTGGCCGCCAACGGAAGCCGACGGACTCTTTATCACCTCGGGGATATCACATCGCCTGGATCGATCACCTTTCCCGTTCCGACGGAGCTGAGCGACAGTGCGGAGTCCTGGCATTTGCTCTTCGAGGTTCCTGCGGGAGGATTCGCCCGGTTGGAGTCCGTCCAGGATCAGCGTGTAGTGGATCATTCGATACGTCGGCAGGCGGTGATCGCCGCCGCATATCAAGACGACTCTCCTCGTTTTCTGCCTCAAGCCCTGTTCACTTTGGCGGAGATCAACCCGACGGGGACTTGGAACGCTCCGGCGATAAAAAGCTGGGCGCAAACCCAGCCGGCCTGGCAAACATTCGGGCCGTGGCTGGTGGCGCGCTCCGGCTCGATGCTGGCGCTTTTTCTGCGGGTGGACAATCGGGTCACTCTGGAAAACCTGGTCGATTTGGATCGCGGAGTCCGCACTCACACGCGGCGCAGTTTTTGGGATGTCAGCAACCTTTGGAGTATTAAAACACCCGCGGGACGCATCCTTGAGCCGGCTGCGGACTGGACTTGGACGGCCAATCTCGAACCGGCGTCCGGCCGTCTCGTCATGAACTGGACCGCTCCTGCCGCCGATGTCGTGCGGCAGGTCGAGGTAAGCGTTCTTATCGATACCGTCATCGGCGGCGCCGAGTGGACGATGCAATGGGAGGTGCGGCAAAGCGCCGATCTCTATTCATGCGTATTTCCCCGGGTTGGCGGCGTCCGGTCGCAATCTCCCAACGACCAGCTCTTCGTGCCGCGCGGACACGGTCTGATTTTCAACAACGCGTTTTCGACGAAAGCGTCGGCCGATTATTCGTACCCTTCTCCTTATATGATGCAGTTCGGAAGCTATAGCGCTCCCGGGGGAACGGACGGCCTTTACTGGGCGGTTCATGATGGAGCCGGCGCCATGAAGCATATGGCCATCCGTCCGGCGGAACTCGGCATGAACTTTGAGTTCACCCACTATGCCGATCACGGTTCGGGTCTGGCTGCGTGGGCGATGGATTATCCCGTGGTGCTGCGTCCCTTTGTCGGAGATTGGTTTGACGCGTCGGTCATTTATCGGGGTTGGGCGCGTCAGCAGCCGTGGACGGTTGGCGGTCGCATGCCTGTCGGGAAGACCAGCCGATTATTGGATCTTGATGGGTGGTTGTGGATGTCCGGTTGGAGCAACACGTCTCCTCCCTTGCAGGAGTACCTTGATGCGTTCGCGGATCATCGGCTTGCGGTGATGAACCACGACTGGCGGAAGGACGCTTTCGACAAAAACTACCCCATCTACATCGCCCGCAATCCGGCGATGCTCCAGACCCACATTGATTCCGTCCACGCGCGTGGAGGCATTTGGATGCCTTACTTCAACGTCCGGGCATGGCAGCGGGAGACCGAATCGTGGTTTGGTGAAGGAGCCGGAAATCATGAAATCATCAGCCCCGACGGCTCGCCCGTGCTGGATTTTTTTGCGGGGGTTCCTCAGAGCGTGATGGATCCCGCGTCGGTTTTTTGGCAGTCCACGGTCGTTGATTTTGTGTGGGACGTGCGGCAGCGGTATTCCGTCGATGGCGCCTATCTCGATCAATTGGGAGCTTCGTTCCCTAAATTGAATTATCGATCCGGCGCGCCCGGCGCAGGCAGTCCGCTTTCGTGGACGAATGGTCAATTGACCCTCGCCAACGAGGTGCTCGAAACGTGCCGGCTGGAGGATCCCGAGTTTTTCGCGGTCACCGAAAGTTGCACGGAGATCTTTATCCCCCATCGGGCCGGCTCGCTGCTTTTCTACAAAAAATTTCTGGCGGATCACGACCGCTGGGTTCCGGCCTATCAAGCCGTTTATCATCCATATGATCTCTCGTTTGGTCATCCCACTTTACCGACCCAGCCTCAGTTTTACTATACCGCCGCCACGGATTTGAGCTCTGGCAACATGCCTTTTTTCAACATCCAGTCGCGGTTGAGTGAAGCGGGCAGCACGCCGGTGGATTTTTTCCGCTCCTGCATGACGGTCTGGCGGGACAACCGTCCCTTTCTTGCATGGGGAGAAATGCTGCGGATGCCGGAAATCACATGTGACCGGGTGGATGTTGATTGGGAATGGCGCGGGGTGGTGGGAGTGGCCAGCCTGCGACCCGCCGTGCTGGGCGCCGCATGGCAGGCTCCCGATGGACGCGTACTCTTGCTTGCGGTCAATCACACCTCCGAACCCCGTGCCTTTAGTCTCCAGTATGATGGAGCGTGGGCGCCGGAAGACCCCGGACTTTTTCAAAATGGAGGCTTTAGTCTGACGCGCCAAAACGGAGTGACCACGATTGAGGGCACCTTGGCAGCCCGGGGCGTTCAGGCGTGGGTGGGCGCGGCATCCATCTTGGTAGACGAGGATTTTGAAGACATGGCGGTCGGCCCGATCTCCACTCAAATGCCGTCCACGTGGACCAAAAGTGAACCCGCCAATACGGGTATCGACATCGTCGATACGGTCGCCGCCTCCGGAGGGAAGAGCCTGGCGCTTGTCGATAATAGCACCGCCGGATCTCCGGCGCTGTCGATGGGTTTTCAAGGGGCCGACGGGGCGCCGGTCTCCATCGCCTCCGGACGTGTGATCGTTCGCATGGATATCCGTAACACGGGAGCGAACGAGGACGGGATCTACATCCGGCTGCGCAATTCGGGCGGCGGTGCGCTCGGGGGCATTCGCTTCGGGACCACCAACAACCAATTCCAGTATATGAATTCAAGCGGAGGACTCACCTCCATCACCGGGTTCACCTATGCCGCGAATGTCTGGTATCTGATCGAACTTACTTTTGATTTGGATTCCCGCACCTACAGCGGAGCGATCGGAGGAAACGTCGCGTTCACCCACGCGCCCATGCCTTCAAGCAGCGGCACGTTCGATGCGACGAACGTGCTCATCATGGCCAGGCCTGGTGCGGCGGCCAACACCGGCGGCGGATTTGTCGACAACGTGATGGTGACCGCGACGGCTCTCATTGCACCCACTGTAACGTTGTCGCCGGTCAGCCAGGCGGTGCTGGAAGGCTCAGACGTGACATTCATCGCGGCGGCCAGCGGAACGGCCCCCTTCACCTGGCAATGGAAAAAAGGAGGGCGCAACCTGAGCGACGGCGGCGGCATCTCCGGCGCCACCACGGACCGGCTTACCATAACGGGCGTTCAGCCCGCCGACACGGACGGCTACACCGTGGTGGTCAGCAATGCGGCCGACCGCGTGACTTCCGGGGCGGGAACCCTGACGGTCGTCGGGAGTGGCGATGCTTTCGCGGCCTGGCAGGCCGAGCGGTTTGGCAGTTCGACCGACGACCCGACCGTCGCCGGTTACTCCGCCGATCCGGACCACGATGGAAGGAACAACCTGCTTGAATATGCCGTGGGTTCAGATCCGCTGACGCCCGACTATGCGGCCGCAACCCGGCTCGGGCAGACCGTCGACGGACAACGGCTCAGGTTCGTCTTCGCGCGCATTGCCGATCCGGCTCTGGTTTACACGGTGCAAGCCACCGATGACTTGAATGACGGATGGACCTCTATCTGGAGCAGTTCCGGTGAAGGCAATTTCGCAGGCGTGACCGAAGTTGTGGACACCGTGAATTTCGACACCCGTCCCCGACGCTTCATGCGACTCAACGTCCGCCTGGGCGATGAATAGCACCGGAGGAACCTGAAATCCCCCGAATCCCGTTCCTTCGCTTTAACCATTAACCTTATATTCCCATGGGCGCCGTCCGGCCTGGCATGTGTCTTTTCCCCTCAGCGTTGATGACCCTCGCGACGATGACCTCTCTGGCGTTTGCCGGCACTCCGGGCGTTGTTCCCGCCTCGCCGAAAGATCAGGTCGTCATAGATGCGAATGGAGACGGCCGCGGTGACACTCCCGGGTCGTTGCAAGTGGTCGAAGGCAGAGTGGGTGAAAATGAAGTGGATGCGGACGAAGTTCGCTACTGCGTTCCGTTCGTTCTGAACGACGACGAGGCGGCCAGGATCGCCGCCTCCGGCGATCCGGTGACGCTCCACGTCTATTTGGTGAGCAAGATGAACACGACCGGCGGCTCGGTGGCGGTGTTTGGATTGACCAACCATGTCGGTGAAGGAGTGACCATCGATGATTTTCAGGCTGCGGCCGTGGTGGTGAAAGCACTTGCCGTCACGGACACCAGTCCCGGAGGGGGTTTTATTGCGGTGGACGCAACGACCTTCGTGAAAGGAGAAGTCGGCAAGGGGGCGCGCGTCATTGCCTTCCGTTTCGAGTTTCGTCCCCGACCGTCGCCAATGGATGGGAAAATCAACCGCTTTGTCTTCAGAACTGCCGATTCGGTGAATCCACCGTTTCTGCGCTATGAGTAGCGGTTCGTGAACACAATACGGGTCGTGTAATGGAACCACTGCGCCCAAGCGATGTTTTGGGGTGGCACGGGCATCCCGCCCATGGGATTGCGGGTCGAATCATGGGCAGGATGCCCAGGCCACGTCGGAATCGCCGGCAAGCAGGCTACTGCGTTTCAATACTCGGAGCGTACCCGGGCGTTTTTACTCCGTCTTCCACAGGCGCGGCTCTTCGGCCACTGTGGGGAAATCGGGGCTGCTCATGATCGAGCCATCCAGGCGAACCACCTGGGCCTGTTTGTTGTGCCGGTATTGCAGCGCCTGGTTGACGGCCCCGGTGAGCCGCCAGTTGTTGCAGTCCCCGAGCAGGATCGGGTTGGTTGTGACCTGAAGCTGGGTCTTGTCCACCAAGCGAGTGTTGATGCCGTAACTGATCACTCCGGCGTAGGAGCTATCCTCTCCCGCGGGGCAAAGATAGATCTTCTCCGCGCCGCGCGGCCAGACGGAGAGGTTCGGAATTGAGGAGAGGTAGGGATAGATCCTGCGGTGCCAGTGCTGGCTGGTTTCGTCGGTGTTCTCGGGCGTCTTCGAGCTCATGTCGTAGGGGAAGCGGCCTTTGTTGTCGGCGACATAGAGGATGAATGCCCGATGCAGCTCGCGCAGGTTGCCGGTGCATTGCGTGGCGCGCGCCTTGTCCCGCACGTTGCCGACCGTCACGATTGTAATGGCCGCAAGGATACTGATGATGGCGACCACCGTGAGGAGTTCGACCAGAGTAAAGCCGGCGGCGGACGAATGATGTTTTGAACGGAGACGTGTCATGGTCGGGGCGCTTGAATGACGATTGATCAGAGTCTGCTTCCTTCCGGGTCAAAGCCTTCGACGTGGCGAATAATGGCATCGAAATTCATCCGCGCCACTCCGCATACCGTGTCCGCCGCGCCGTAGGTCATGAGCAGATCCTCGCCCACGCGGATCGCGCCACAGGTGAAGACGCAAGGGATTGTAAAGTCGCCGACGAGCTCCCAGGCATTCTCCGCCCGGAACATGCGGGTGGCCGCACGGTGCTTCAAAACCGGAAGGTCGTCCGGCGTTTCTTCAAGGATCATGAAGCTCTGCGTGTAGCCGTGCACGTCGTCCTGTTTGCCGTGATACGGAAGAAGCCAGCGGGTGGCATCGATGCGAATGGGCGGTGAACTGGCGCCGATGCGGTTGGCTTCCCAATCGAGGAGCGGAATGGCCAGCGGAACATCCACGAGCGGCCGGGTGGCCAGTTCGTCCGCAGTACGGGCGGTGGCCAGAAACATCGTGGGTTTATCTTCCAGCGCGGGTTCGTAGAGGCACGGGTTGCGGGGGCGATGCACCATCACGAGTGCGGACTCGCCGTGAATGCGGAGTCGCTCCGGGAATAAAAAGGCGTCGCGGTTGTCGCTTCGTTCCGGGTCGGTGATGGGTCCAAGATAAGTGAACGCCGGGGCGCGAACACCGGAGGCAAGCGCATCGAGGTCGACGCGCCAAAGGGCGGTGACGGTGAGGTTCTCACGGACGGCGCGTCCGCCGGGAGCATCGGGCTGGCGCGCCCAATCGGGAATGCACTGAAGCGGATCATCTTTCTCCCAGTAGGGGCCGGGCGGGAAAACCCGGCACGCGGCCGAGAGATAAACCGTGCCGTCGATTTCGAAGAGACGCGGATCCTCGATGCAGCCGTTGGCGTGATCGATGCCGGTTGTTCCGTCGGGAAGCGTGATGTGGATGCCGTCCGGGGTGGAGGCGAGCCGGGGATGAAGAGCGGGCTGCTCGAAGTCGGCGGTCCAAGTCTCGCCCTCGTCGTCGCTCCAGGCGTAACCAAGGCTGATCGGATACGGCAGCGGGAGCTCTCGTCCGGCAAACGGCCGGCCGGGACCGGTTGCACGAAACAGCATGTGTATCCGGTTTTCACCGACGCGGCGGTGGATGGCTGGATTGAGCACCATCTTCGATGCCCAGGGGGAACCGGGATGGGGGACGAGGATCGGCGCGGCGCGACGGCGGAGGTCGGGAACGGGAGCGTGGACGGCGGGCGGTTTCATACGCGAAGGAACGGGGCGGCGCGGATTACGGATGAAGGCGGGCGTTCCAGCTGAAGGAGACAGCCTGGGAGGAGGGGGTTTTGCAGTGGAGCTCGAAGGTATCGTCGGTGCGCTTGCCGATCCAGTAGGCGGAGGTTTCGGCGTCCGGGGTGACGGTGATGTGCCGGGGGGCCTTGGGCAGACCGTGGCGAACGAGGACCACTTTCTGGCCGGCGGGGACGGTGGCCGTGCCGCTGGTGTCGGTGCGGGCGGAGACCGCGCCGGTGTTGCCGGAAAAGCGGTTTCCGGTGGATATATCCATCGGCGGCAGGTTAACGCCGGCGGACCCCTGCATGATGTTCTCCGAAATCAGGATGTCGCGCATCTTGTCGCCGTTGACGGTCTCGACGAAACGCGTGTCCGGGCGGGTGGAGTGCATCCAATTGAGGGAAATGACGATGTCGTGCGTGTAATTGCCGCCGCCGCCGTCGTCTTCCAGGAGAATGGCGGCGCGGGTGAATTGGTTCACCTCGTTGGCGACGAACCACGTCTTGTTGGAGTTGAGCAGGCGAAGGACCACGCCGGAGTTGCTGACAAACCAATTGCCGATGATCCGGTTCTGGGTGGCGTATTCAAGATTCAAGCACACCTCGGTGGCCTGGAAGATCGAGGCGTTGAGGAACAGCCCGCCCGGCACGATCGGCGCCGGGTAGGGACGGGGAAGGTTGGTGAGCTGGGTGACGTTGACGCACGTGCGCATGTAGGCGAAGCGGCTGCGCTCGATGCGGATAACGTCGCCGTTGACCGCATTGATACCTCCGATTTCGGGCGAGCCGGTCACGACGAGATCATAAAACCCGAAGTCGCCGTTGAGCTCGGGATTGGTCGACGCGGGCTGGGCGACGGTCTCGAAGAGCCATTGTCCTTCGAAGTCCGATGCGGGGAGAATCTTGGTGACGGCGGAGCGTCCTTTCGAATCCATCACGCCCTGAAACACGACACGGTTCCGAAGCCGGATAGGCTCGGTGATGCGATAGTCCTTCGCGCTCAACTGGATCACTCCGCCACGCGAGCCGAGGGCATCGACGGCGGACTGGAGGCTGGGATGTTCGTCGGCTTGGACAATGCCGGACGTGGGCGCGGCGAGACAGAGCGATGCAGACATGAGAAAAAGGGCGAAGGCGTGCTTCAGGGACGATGTCGGTTTCATTGGATTCAAGCAGCCGGCGGGATGATGTCTTCGCGGGGAAGGGTCGGTTTAATGGCCGTCACCGGCGAGGTGTTGGTTGCGAGTGATGTCGGTGTTTTCACGATTGTGAGGGCGTCGGCAGTGTACCGGTTTAAGCGCTTCGCCGTAATGGAGGAACCTGTCTTGGATTGTGGAGAATCGTGCTTGCCGAGGGATTCAAAATAAACATCCGGACTTTGTTTTCAGATGTAGGCCGCCTGCTTGCATGCGCGGTTCGGAGCGCGGGCGAGTGGCGGACAGAAGACGGCGTTTAGCGTTCGATGCGGAGGAAGGGCGGGTTGGATGAATCGGCGGAGGCGAAGATGAAGCGGTTGACGATGCCGTCGCGCCGGGCGCTTACCGTGTAGTCTGCGAGTTCGAAGCGGAGGGCCAGGAGGCGGGTGCCGTTGGTGATCGCGGAGCGGACATGGCGGGTGACATCGAGCGAAACGAATTGGGCTCCGGGAGTCGCATCGGTTACGGCCAGCGCGCGGACGGTTTTACCTTCGCTGTGAAAATCGGGGGCGTCAAAAAGCGTGCCACGGCCACCCCGGATCGGGAACGAGACGAGGTTCACGGCGAGGTCGCGGGCGTTGAGTTTGCCGACAAGGAAGATGTTGAACGTCACCTTGGCTGCGGGACGATCGCGAAGGGCGGCCGCCTCCGCATCGGTGAATTCGAAGAGGAGGCAGTAGCGGCTTTCATCCGCGTCGATCTGGTTTTCGCCAACGCGGCCTTCCACTCCCTGCACGGCACCGGCGGCGTTACCCTTGCCATCGTCGTTGGTGTCGAGGATGGCGCGATCCTGGAGGGATGCCACGATGTCGAGCGGTTGGAATCGACCGGCCCCCTGTGCACGGGCATCGGGTGTGGTCGGGGACGAGAGCAGGGCGAGCGTGGAGGCAAGCGCGAGCGTGGCGGAACGGAGGCGGGTTTGAGGGATCATCGGTTCAGCTGGAAGTGGAGGATTTCGTGCGGGGGAAGGGTGCCGCGGAGGAGGGATTTTCCGGCCGCGTTGTCGTGTTTTGAGGAAAGGCCGAAGTGTCGGATTACGTCTTGGGTGAGGGCAGGGGGCGGGCCGTCGATCTCCAGCGTGAAGACGCGCGGGGCGGCGGTGTGGTTGATGGCAATGATGAGCCGGCGGCCGGCCGGATCGCGCCACTGGCTGCCGATCACGGAAGGCTGGTCTTTGGCGACGCCACGTTTGTCGCGCCATTCCCAATCAATATCGACGCGTTCACATGTAATGGCGGGAGCCCGCATCATCTCGCCCCAGGCGAGGAAGGGTTTGTGGGTCCGGTAAAGCTCCATGCAGGCGCGGAAAAACTCCACGGCATCGCCGGCCGCGGTACGCGAGTTCTGCAGGTTGAGAAAGGGCATGTTGCCCGAGTTCAGATCGATCGCGGCCGTGTAGTGGTATTGCGGTTGAATCGGGAGGATCGGCTGCCCGACGGTCAGGTCGTAAGGGTGGTAAACGGCCTGGAAGGCGGGCACCCACCGATGAAAGTCGTGAAGGTATTTGATGTAGAAGAGAATCGATGCAGCCCGTTCGGGGATGAACAACTCGGTGCAGCTTTCGGTGATGGTGAAGAAGTCGGGATCGTCGGCGCGCGTGGCGGAAAGAACGCGTTTGGCGAGGCGTTTTTGGCCGGTCGTCCAGGCGGCGGGATCACCGAAGTTGTCCGCGTCTTTTCGGTAGTTTATCTGTGGATACGACGCGCCAAGCTGGTCCAGATAGGCGCCCTTGATTCCGTAGCGCAGCTGCGCATCGCGGACAAAGTCGACCGCGGTTTCCGCCCAGAAGGAGGTCGAGGGATCCATGATGCTTTGGGCTTTGCCCATGAAGAATTCGGATTCGGGCTGTCCGCCGCGATTGATGATCTCATGGGCGCCGGCGTCCTCGCGAACCCACGACTCGGTTTCACGCTGCCAGGCACGGACGTTGAAATAGGGGATCCACAGGTCGCCGCGCGCGTGGAGGGCATCGACGTGTTTTTTGAGTCCGATCGGATCCGCGGCGACGTAGATCGGGTAGTTCTGGTCGAAGGGGTCCTTGCGCCAGCGGTAGTTGAGAACGACGAGCCGGAAGTCGGAAAACGTGTCGAGGTAGTCGTTGATGATGCCGGTGGGCCAGTGGGTGCCGTTGGCCTCCCACAACCAGCCGTCCATTTCGAGGAGGCGGTTGGGCTTTCCGGCCGGCATGGGACCTTGCGCGCACCACGGCTGGCGATGCGCCCAGTCACGATAGAGGACGGCGGCGTCAAACCAGTCGCCGGTAAACGGGCGGAGCAACACCGGATAAGGCACGCGCCAGGAGGACAGGGATGAGCCGTGGTCGGCGTAGTGCGTGAAGCTGAACCCGAGGCCGGAATCGTGGGTGGCCACTGAGATGCGTTTGATGATGCCCTCGCTGTCATGGACGGACCAATACAGGCCGTCGGCGGCACCGTCGGTGCCGGGGACGGCGGAATCGGGGGTGCCGTAACTGCCGAACTGCATCATGAACGGGGAGGGATACGAGAAATCGTACGTGGCCTTGGTTGCGAAGGCGTTGTCATGGACGAGACCGTGACCGCGGGGAACGAAGAGGTGGTCTTTTCCTGCCTTTGCGGACGCCGGCAACACGCCACTGATGCGGGGGAACTGGATCGCGTAGAGATCGCCGGTGCTGGCGACCTCCCAGGCGATGCGCCATTCGGATTCGCCGGTTTGATCGTTGAAAAAAACCTCCGCACGCACGGCACGGAGCGGGGACTCGGCGGGAGGTGTCCAAGAGAGGACGAGCGTGGAGTGCGGCGAGGTGGACGACGCGGGCGCGGGGGTCGCGGAAAAACGCCAGTCGGACGAAGGCCCCCAACGACCGGCGGGGGCATCGCCTTCGCCGGTGCCGTTGGTCGCGACGCGCCAGATGTTTTCGATGTCGCGGAACGAGCGGCGGCTCTGGGTGCGCAAGCCGCTGCGCAGGTCGACGAGGTTTTCCAGCGTGACCCGGTTTTCAACCTCAAGGAAAAGCGCGAGCATCCGTTCGGAGCGCACGACGAGCCACGGGCCGAACTGTTGAACGAAGGGCTGGTTGCGTGCCCAGGTTGCGACCGCCTGGCCGGCGGCGGTATCCCAGCGCTCCGTCGGTGTCAGCTCGGCGAGCGGGTGGAGAACGTCGGGAAGATTTACGGGAATGCCGTTCTTGTAGGCGGTCGCGAGGATCGTGTTGTGGCGGGCGCGGTCGTCCACGCGCGCGACGACTTGCAACGACTCGATGCGTAGCGAGGCGGAGGGGGAAAGCTCGAAGTGAAGCCGCCAGTCGCCGGCCTTTGCGACGGGTTTGCCGGCACCGGCCGGAGGGGACATGGAAAACCGGACGCGACCTGGTTTGACGACACCAAGCCGGTGCGCCCGCCGGCCGTCTCCGGAAATCGCATACACGCGGACGACGCCGGAGACGTCGCGGATCGTCGCTTCGATTTCGCGCCCGCCGTCCTCGGCGCCGACCGGCACGCTGGCGCGGCCCGGGGTTGTCTTCGAATCGGTGGCAATGAGGAGGCCTTCGTTGCCGTCGACCGTGAGCCGGACACCGTTGGCCACCCAGGCTCCGGCGGAGGTGGCGAGTTCCGAGGCCTGAGTGGTGGACACCGACGCGAGCATGAGGATGCAGGAAATGAAGGATGCGGAGAAGCGTCTCGCGAGGCGCACGGGGGAAGAGAGAGGGTCGGAATTCATTCGGTGGTCAGCGTATCAGCGGGCGAAGCGAGTGTAACTGGACGCGCTCGCTGAGGACTGTGGTGGATTCTGTTCAAGGGGACTCATTGATCCGATGGACTGCATTACACCGTGCGTTGGATGTGTAATGATCGATCGGCGCGGCCCCGTGTCCTTGTTTAGGCCGCGCCGCGAGATGGTGCATGGCGGTCCGCCTTCACCGGTCGCACGCAGATTTTCAGGAGTGCGGCGGCGGCGAGGTGGAGGCCGCCCATCACGAGGAACATGCGTTCGATGCCGATCGCACCGCTCACCTGGCCCACGCCGTAGTTGAACAGGATCGCGCCGGTTGCGCCGAATGCGCCGGAGATCGCCCACACGCTTGCGGCGTTGCCGGCGGGGAAGGTGTCGGCCACCAACGGTCCGAGAAGCAACAGCCAGATCAGACACACCAACGCGACGAGACTCAGCAAGGCGATAGTGAGCGTGAGGCCGGGGGCGTGGGGGACCAGCGCCGCGAGCGGACCGAAGCACGCGGCGATGGTGAGGAACCGTCGACGAGCTTTCATCGTGTCGCCCAAACGACGTCCCAAGCGGTCGGAAAGGATGCCCGCGCCCAATGCACCGAGATTGCCGACGAGGAATGGAATCCATCCGACCATGCCGGAGGCCTGAAGCGAGAGCCCGCGTTGCTCTTGAAAATAGCCCGGCATCCAGAACAGGCAGAAATACCAGACCGGGTCGCTGATGAACCGCGCCAGCACGATGCCCCACAGGCTGCGTTGGGTCCATAGCTTGGTCCAAGGCAAGGCAGGAGGCGCGAGTTCGGCCGTGTCGGGGGAGCCTGAAGTAGTGGACGCGTCGCCGGCAGTCGCCAGCTCCTGGGGTTCGCGATAGACGAGCCACCAGAAGACGGCGAAGCCCATCCCGAGGACGCCGGGGGCGATGAACGCCGCCTGCCAGGAAAACTGCGTGGCGATCGTGGCGATCATCGGGGCGGCGGCAACGGCACCGACGGTTCCCCCGGCTCCGGCGAGACCCATCAAAAATGCGCGACGACCCAGCGGCGCCCACAAGGTCATTGCCCGCATGGTGCACGGGAAGTTGCCCGGTTCCATGATGCCGAGCAGCGCACGAAACGCGGCGAACGCGAAGAATGACGAGGCGAGACCGCACCCGATGGTGGCGAGCGACCAGCCGGCGACAAACAGCGTAAGTGCTTTTCGGGCGCCGATCTTGTCCACCATCCAACCGCTGCCGATGTAGGCGAGCGCGTAACAGACGGTGAAAATGTTCACCAGAAACGCGTATCCGGAATCGTCGAGATCGAAGGCCGCCTTGATCGTCGGCTTGAGCACCGAAAGGGTCTGCCGATCCAGGTAATTGAGGAACGAGCTAAAGAAGAGCAGCGCCACGATCCACGGCAGGCGTCGTGACTGGCTGCCGGGTAGCGGCGGGGCGAACGGGGCTACGGTATCGAAAGGAGAGCGGGTCGTGTTGGACGTAACGTTTGACATGAGCTGAAGCCGGAGGGCGTCACCGGCTGCAACAAACCCTATCAGATGCCCCTTTGCCGGATAATGGACTTGTCGGCTTTATATCGTGGAGAATTGGATGGTCGGGCAGTCGGGACGATTCAACGGGACGGTTCCGACCCTCCACGAAAGTCCTTGGGGATTCAGCGTCTCCGTCGGCAACAGGCTCCCAGTAGCGCAGCCGTACCCGCGATGCCGGCCATGGTTGACGGTTCCGGAATGGTCGAGGGAATGGAGACCATCAGGTTGTCGACGAACGCCTCGCCTGTGGAGGCCGGGCCGCCGGCCAGACTTTGGAAGAGCATGGAGCCGGCATTGAAGCTTGATACCGTGGAGCGGAACCCCGTGTCGGTAATGAGGGCGGTGCCGCTCACCGACGCGCTATACGTTTTGTTGTCGAGGTCGTAGGTGATCTCGACGGAATACCACGTGTTCGCGCTGTAGGTGATGGATGATGCCGTCCATGTACCATCCGTGGCCATGTAGGCGAACGTTCCGTTCGTGTTGAACCGGATGCCTCCCAAGTCCTGGTTCGATGTGTTCCTTAACTTCACATAGAGGGAATCCTTGTTCGTCACTGAGGCGAGGATGTCGACGTTGACGGTGACCAAGCCGGCCGTCACGGAGTCAAAGAAGACGGAGGCGGACGGAGATCCTGTGGCCGAGCCATCGTTCAGATGCAGGCTGTTCGGACCGGAGGAGGATTTCGCATCGGTGACCAGCGCCGATGTATCCACGGGCTGGTTGACCGTCCATCCCGTCGGTGCGAGGCCCGCGGTCATGGAGTCAAAGGTCTCGGACAACAGCGTCGTCGCGCGAATTGCCGGCGCAAAGCAGGCGCTCGATGAAAGCCCCGCGAGCAGAAGGTAAGGCTTGATTGATGTCATGGGAGTTAAGTTTTAGGGGAGCAGAGAACCACCGGGAGGGTAGGGGGCCTCACTCGTCCCAACAATAGAGCCTTCTGCTTATTAAAGCGGACAAATCTGCTCTGTTCCGGGCCGGTCTTTTGACGCTGTATTGCGCTACTTTGCTCGCGGCGGATGGGCCGCGCCGAACTCGCGTGTTCGACTCGCCCGGAATTCACGGGGGGAAACGCCTTGGTGGCGACGAAACCACGCGGAGAAGTGGGGGAGCGACGAGAACCCCAATTGGAAGGCGATCTCTTTGACCGTGTAGGGAGAGCTTTGGAGTGTGGCCACGGCCTGCTCATGTCTCCGGCGTTCGAAGTAGCTGTGGGGGCTCGCGCCAAACTGCCGGGCGAACAGGCGCGCGAACTGACTCACGCTCAATCCGATCTCCCGGGCGAGTTCCCGTTCGGCGAGGGGCGCGGCGACACCTCGCTGTTCGACCAGGCTCACGGCCTTGAGCAGACGCGGATCAATCCTGCCCATGCGTGAAGGCACGAGGCCGCGCTCGGTCAGGGCGGACACCGCGACATCGAACCAGCGGGCAAAGAGTGCTTGAAGTCGGAGGTGCTCGGCCAGCGTGGTCGGCTCGTCCACGAGGAAGCTGAACACCTTGGGAAAACGGGCTCCGACGAAACGGGACAACGCCCGGGCGGCCCGCTCCAATTCAGGGCATTCGGAGGACGGGAACATCACCCCGAGGCCTTCCCGAAAGAGGGGCTCGCCCGTCGGCCAACTCGCGCGGAAGCGCACGGAGATGATCCGCGCATCATCGGAAAAATTTCGCCACAGATCGCCGCTGGGCGGAAACAGCCACTGGCCGGCCGACACCTTCCACGCCTGGTCGCCGATGCGCACCTCGACCTCGCCTTTAAGCACCAACCACGCGGCCATGTGTGCGGAGGTCGTGACGCCGTGTTTCCACTGCGGTTGCACCTCGCCTTCGTAGATCCAGATCAGGTGGGAATGCAGGTTCGCCCACTCGGTGAACGGGATTTTTTCCATGAACGGCTGACCGGCGGCGGAGGCACGCATGCGGATTTCATGTAACTTTACCCGCGGTTTAGGCAAGCGTCGTCGCTCGCCCTAGGCGGCCCGTTCCCCTCCCATGGCGACGTCACTCCAACACGCCCCAAAACCATGCTGTCGCCCATCATCACCGAAAAAAAGCAACCCTTTGTTCTCGAATTGGAAGCGTTGTTTTGCGACGTCGAGTCCGCCACCGGGATTCGCGTCTGTGTTCACGACTACGGCTATTTTTCACGACACGAACTGCCGAAATCGCGCTACCGCCATAATTCCAGTTTCTGCGAACAGGTGAAGACGGACGTCGTCGGGGCCCGGAATTGCTGGCGCTGTGACATGGGCGATGCGGTGACGGAGGCCGGCGAGGCCGACGAACCGTTTTTGCGGTTCTGCCATGCCGGCATTTGCGAAGTCCTCGTTCCGGTGAAGGATCGCGGCAAGCTCGTCGGCATTATTTTTTGCGGGCAGGTCTTCTTGGATCGAAAGCTCCCGGACTCGACCGCTCCGGAGGAGATTGTCCGGACCGTGCCCGTCGTGTCGGAGGAGAAGCTGATGTCCACGGCGCGGGTTATCTGGCGCTTCATTCTCGCCAACGCCTCGATCATTTCCGCGTTGGTGGATATCCAGCGTCCGTCCCAGTTCGCCCACCGCAAAATCGGAGAAGCATTGGAATTGCTGGAGCGGCGGTTCACGGAGCCGATGACCGTGGGTGACGTATCCCGCACGGTCGGATTGAGCGTATCGTATTTTGAACACCTCTTCAAAAAAGAGGTGGGGGTGAGTTTTACGGCTTGGCGACAGAATCGCCGGATCCGGGAGGCCATGCGCTTTCTGGATTGCACGAATATTAAAGCCTGTGAGATCGCCACCCGGGTGGGTTTTGATGACTCCGCTTATTTCCACCGCCTCTTCAAAGAGAAGACCGGGGTGAGCCCTCAGGTTTTTCGCCAGCGAGTCTCGCAAGCTGCGGAGACTCCGCGTTGGACCGTGCCGGCCGCACGCAGGGCGAAGCGACCCTACGCCGATGCCCAAGTGCTGGCCGTATCCGCTTAAAATTCTATACGGCTAAGGTGGAGCGCGGTCTCCGAGCGCGTTTCGGACGGTCTCAACGGCGCCCGGAGGTCACCGTCCACCTTTGGTTTTGTCGGCCAACGAGGGCTCTTTGCTCTCGACTGAATCTTTACGACATAAGGAGGCGCGAAGTCTGTGGGGGTTGACGGAATCGGGCATTCCTTTTGACAGGCGGGTCCATTGTTCCGCCGACGGCTTTCGTTCATTATGGATATGTCCCCATACTCCAAAATGAATATATCAAACCCCAAGTCTTGGTTTCATTTCACTCCCCGTCAGGCTTCTTTGAGGGCTCCGGCATCCAAGAAGTCTCTCTTCGGTTTTCGCATGTTCCCGGTCGCATCGGCGATGTTTGCCCTCCTGCTGATCGCCCAACTGTGGGTGCCTGCGGCCGTGGGCGCGGTGACGATCGGTTTCGCCAATGCCGATTATATTGTGGATGGCTCCAATGATCACGTGCAGATTCAGCAAGCCGTCAACGCCGTGGCCGCGGCTGGCGGCGGGGAGGTTTTTTTCTATAACGGTATTTACAGCTGCGGGGCCGAGATCGTTGTTCCCAAGGATGCCCGGATCAAATTCGTGGGTGAAAAGGTTGCGAAAGGAACCACCGGTGGTGTCATTCTGCGTGCGGGCATTTCTTATACGAACCTGATCTCGATCGCCGGATCCGGCAACCCGGTGACCAATGCCGGTCTTACCCATGATATTCACTTCGAGCACCTCACTCTTAACGGAAACGGTAAAGTGACGAACGTGGTCAAGCTGACGAATGCCGATTATATTGGTTTTTCATTCTGCAGGATTGTCGGAGGGGTGAACGGTATCGCCACGGCCTGGGATTCAACATCGGACACGACCGATGCCACCATCCCGGGCGGGCTGTTTATTAATAATTGCATACTGTCGGCGGGGGCTGGAGGCATTGCGCTGGATCTTCAGCACCAGACGCAATGCTGGATCAGCAACGTATGGTTCTCCGGGCCGGGAGGGGCCGCCGTTTGGATAAACATAAAATCATCCAACAAGATTCATATAGCCAACTGTGAATTTAACACCGTTCAGCAGGCGTTCAGGTTTCAAGATACCGCGACCAAAGGCTGCCACGATATTACGGTGGTGGGCTGTATTTTCGCGGTTGGCACGGGAAACAAATGCTGGACGGACCAGCGCACCAATACCTCCAGTCGGCGGGTGTTGATTGCGAGCTGCATCAACAGTCATTCGGCGTCCTCGTACGACCCGCTCGCCGGAGGAATTGATACGCCACAGGCGTCCATCGGATTCTAACATCAATGCGATGGGATTATCGCGAAGGCGCGGGTGCCCGCAAGGCGGGCGGCGACGGACACAAACGACGCTCGTCTACACGCACCTGACCGCAGTCGACGAGGCGTCGGCCCGCGCCGCGATCGAACGACTGCGTCCGTCGGCGCCGCCGCCCTCCGTGTAACGTACCCGCATAACGGTTACGCACCGTGTCCGTCCTGGCCGATTGGCTGGCAAGGCACACTCCGGCTTGGGTGCGAGGCGGCATTTCAAATGCCCGAGCTTGCGCCGAGGGGGTTTACTTAAACCGCTCTACAGGCCGAGTGAGAATTGAGGGTCGACGTGCGGGTCGTTGGTCGAGCCGGCGGGCGCGACGCAATCGGGGCCCTCATGTCGGATGTTGTTCACGCGCGGAGACACCGCGGTGGCGGTCATCGCTTCGGCGGGGAAGGGCGCCAGGTGGCGGTTGAGCGTATCGAGACGATCAATACGTGGATCGAGCCAGTCATTCCACGCGGCGGGATCGGCGAGCATCACCGGCATGCGATGGTGAATCGGCTCCATGAGGGCGTTCGGCGCGGAGGTGACCACGGCGCAGGATTCGCGAGTGCTGCCGTCGGGGGCGTGCCATGTTTCCCAAAGTCCGGCGAGCGCGAAGGGACGTTCGTCATGCAGCCGGAAGAGCCAGGGCTGGCGGGTGCGGCCAATGACTTTCCATTCGTAGAAACCGCTCGCGGGAATCAGGCAGCGGCGTGAACGGAGGGCATCGCGAAAGGTGGGCTTTTCGGCGAGCGTCTCGGCGCGGGCGTTGACAACCGGGTGGGCGGCATCATGAGCCCACGACGGGACAAAGCCCCAGTGGAGCGAGACGAGTTCGCGGGGAGGCGAAGAGGTCGAGCCAGAGTAACCCAATAGGTTACTCTGGATTGGGGACGGTTGTGCGCCGTTGCGCACGGCGAAGATGGGCCCGCCGGGCGGGATGTTGTAGCGCGAAGTCGGGACGGTGCCGGTGGCGAGGAGGACGCCCAGTTTTTGGAGCAGCGGCTGAAGGTGCTCCTTAAGGAGAGTGTATCGGCAGCACATAAGTCGGCTGCCGGGCGATTACGCAGAGACCGTCTACAATGTCGAGCGACCGAACGGGGCGACGAGCCCGGCTGGATGTAGGCCGCGAGCTTGCTCGCGCTCCAGGAAGCGCCTGGTGACGAGGGAAAACGACCGGAGGCAGAGTAACCCAATAGGTTACTCTGGTCCGGGGGGTGTTTGGAGTATCGTCGCTAAACCGAAAGGACTTAACGGGAAATGCTCAGGTGTGTCGCCTCGTTCGATACGTCCGTGCAGTCCAGAAGCACGACCGAGGCATGAGGATGGTCGTGGATGCCCAGGTCGCGCTGTTGCCAGTCGGGGAGCGAGCCGGAGGGCGGGCCAAGATGATTATCCGCGAGATGCAGGCCGGCGGTGGAGGTCGCCAGGAGTGCGGGCTCGACGGACTCGCGGACGGTGTTGCCAGTGATCGTGAGATTGCGATGCGCCCCGGCGGCCGCGCGGCGGCCGTCCGGGGACATTGCGAGGATGGCGATGGGAATGCCCTGACTGCCGGTGATGGTATTGCGGGTGATGCGTACGTCACTGGCGTTGCCCGACTCCAGCCACCAATACTCGGGCGCGAGGTAGATCGCATGACCTTGGGTGTGCTTGACGGTGTTGCCGGTGATCTCGCCTTGGCTGGCCTTGATCAAAAGGCCACGCGAGCAGTTGTGTCCGAAGCGGCTATCGACGACGCGGAATCCGTTGCCCATCCGGGAGGTCGAAGCGATCACGGAAAACGGTGTCAAGGCGACCTCGTGCTCCAAGGTGATCCGATAGGCACGCGGCGACCAAGCGGTGCGCAGACGGTGGTCCATGGGCTGGTCGGCCAGCCAGGCGCGCTCACGAGCGGTGATCTCGCCTTCGGATTCGATGCGGACGACGCGTGTGTCGGGAAGGCGAATCCCTTCGTGGGTGAAGAGTTCGAGGCGTTCGCCTTCCGTGAAAAACGCATCGCGGGCGAGGACGCGGTAACGTGCGCCGGAGCCTTCGGTGACGAGGTGGTAATCGCCGCAAATGTTAACGGCGTCATCGCCCATGTAGAACGCGGTGCAGCCGATAATCTGCGGCCCGGTGGCGGCGTGTTTGCTGTGGAACGCATCGGCATTGAGCGAGCGAAGCCGGCACGAGGCGCGAACGACCGGGTCGTCGGCGGGTGGACGTCGGTCGATGCGGCAGCGGCGATAGGTGGTGCGGTCGCTGTGCCGATCGAAGAACCCGAAGCAGTTGGACGACCAAAGCGTGACGTCCTCAAGCGTAACACCGGAACAATGATCGAGCATGACCGCGTGCGGATGGTCGCCGCCGGGGGCGTGGGTGCTGGCGATGACGATTAGGTCGCCGGGGGCTTCTCCGTTATCGGTGCCGTCGGGCGGCTTGGTGAGACGGAGCGTGCGCTCGCCGGTGACCTCAAGGGCGAGTCCGTAGTAGTCGGGCGTTTTTAACTCGCGGGTGGCGGCGTCGAAGATCTCGTATTTGAAAAATTGCGACGTCGCCGCGGGCGGATAGCCGTCGAAGAGCGTGATATCGACGATGCGACGGTCGGCGGACAAAGTGGTGATGCTGCCTTGGGTGTAAGGGAGCGGATCGTAGTCGATCACGAGGCCGCGCAGGGTGACATCGCGGCAGCGTTCAAACGTGAGTGCGCGGGTGGTTTCCGTGCAGACGAGTTCGGCGCCCTCGGCGATGAGTTCGACACCGGCGACGTTGACGAGGCGGAGGTGATGTCCGTCGCGCGGCGTGACCCGATGGCGGCCGGGAGGAATGACGATGCGCTGTTCGCCCCGGGCAAGTGCGTCGTCCACGAAGCCCTGCAAATCGAAGGGTGTTCCGAGATCGGGAGCGACGTCCGCCGCCAATCCCGACGGGCCGAAACACAGGGAAAGTCCGAATACCGACACGAAGGCGAGCGAGATGAGGCGCAGGACGTTCATGAAACGAGGGCGGCTTTGAATTCGGGAGGAATCGCGTTGTCGGCGATGTCGACGTGGGAGCACTCGGATAAATCGAATACGGGCGCCTCGGAGTTGGAAGCGGGGTAGGTAGTGGAAAACGCGATACGGTTTCCTCGGATACGGATCCCGTCGACGCAGTGGCCGCGGAGGATGCGGTGGTCGAACGCGATGAAGGTGTTGTCCTCGATCGTAATGTTACGGTGGTAACGCACGCCCGCACGGTGGGCGGGTTCGATCTCGGGGTTGATGTCGATGGCGGCGCGTCCCCAGACGCCATAGTTGCAATTTTCGAAACGGTTGCGGCGGATGACCAGATCTCGCACCGCACCGGATTCGAACCAGTGGTTGGCGTCTCCGGCGACGAGAATGGCGGCGCCGGGCGTGTGGAAGACGTTGTCTTCGATGAGGACTTTTCCAGCCGTGGAGATAAGGAATCCGCGCGCTCGGTTTCCGCGGGAAGTGGTGCCGCGAATGGTGAGATCGGCATTCCAATCGAGGTTCCCGACGGCGTCGCCGATGCGAACGGAGTCGGGCAGCGGACGGTCGAGCATGAGCCGGCTGAAGCGGCGATTGAGACGTTCCACCCCCGTGACCGTCGCGGTATGGGTGGTGAGGAGCGTGCCTCCGTCGACGAACTCGATGCGTTCGCCGACGCGGGCGAGATCGATGCCGAATTGCTGGTGGTGCTTCAGTTCGATCTCGACGATGCAGTCGGCCGGACGAGCGGAGATGCGCGCGTAGATGCCGTGGACGTTGACCGGGTCGTCCATCTGCTGTTCGAAACGGCAATCGATCAAGGCGATCAGGCCGGCGCAGTTGACGAAGTGCGTGGCGTCGGCGGCGGTGGAAATCATGCGGCCGCCATCCGGAGGAGGTGTGACGCAGGTGCGCTCCAGCGTGAGGTTGCGGCAGTGTTGGGCGATGACGCCCATGCCGCCGGCGTGATGCAGCGTGACATCGATGAGCCGCACGTCGGTGCAGCCGTCGAGGGTGATGCCGGGACAGTGCCGACCCTCGCTGGTGAGAACGAGACGGTTGCCGGGCCGGGGAAGGGGAGTGCTGAAGGCGGCGTGAAGACGCACGTGGCCGGAGGCGAGCGTTTCGGCGCGGCAGCGGTCGCCGATGCCGTAGTTGTCGAAGACTTGGAACGCGGTTTCGCGGCGGGCGGAGTCGAATTCGAGGATGTTGCGGATGCGAGTGAGCCGGCCGTTCTCGTGAACGAAACGCAACTGGCCGTGGTCGACGCGATAGGGAAAGGCCTCGGGGATGTGGATGTCGACGTGGTCGGACGTGGCATCGATGACGTCGGCCTCGCTGTGGAAGGAACGCGACCAATCGATCGAGAAGTTGCGCAGCGTGATCCGGGTGGAGCGCAGCGCGACAAACGGAAGAATGAGGCCGTGAAAAACAAAGGCGGCACCGTCGCCGTCGATTTCGAAGTCGGTGAGATCGAAGAGCGGAAAGGCGATGTGTTTCAGCCCTTCGTCGTTGTTGGAAACGAAGAGGTAGGTCTCGGTCGCACGGTCCGGATGGAAGTGGTAGGTGCCGGGAGCGAAGACGAGGCGACTCGCTCCGGATTCGCGACAACGTGCGAGGGCGTCGCGGAGGGCCGGTGTGCTGTCGGCCTCGGGCGTTGTTGGCCGGGCAAAGGTGATCGTGGGGTTATTCATGTGAATCGAGCGACGCATTGACTGGTTTTTTCGAAACGCCCATCCGCGCTTCGACGGCGGCGTGGGCGATTGCTCGCAGGGCCTTCGCATCGTCCGCGGTCACGGTGGCGGGCACGTAGGTGATCGTTTCGGCGCTTTGTCCGAACATGATTTCGAACCAGACGGCCGCGGCGAGGTAACGGCCATCGTCGTTGGCGTGAAGGTAATCCTGCCACAGGTGGTCCTTGCCGGTCTTCGGGTTGCGCGTCCACCGCCAGCCGGCGTTGATGCTGCCCGGTTGAGCGGGCACTTCGCCGGCCGGGGGATTGGCGTAGTCGAAGTTGGGATCTGGATACATCGCAAACGTCCAGCGTGGCGTCTGCCGCGCGGCATGAAACGCTTCGCCCACCGGCAGCAGGCGCAGGCCGTGGCGTTTCGCGAGCTGGTCGTAGGCATTCACCAAGGCCGCGTGCATCTGCTCCATGCTGGAATTCTCTTTGGCGTAGCCGGGATAGTCCTGTCGATAGGCCCAGGTTTGATGGATCAGAATCTCCGCGTCCGGTGCGTGTTTTCGGATGAACGTGATCAAGGTCGTGGCATGCGGTTCGTAGCTTTCGATGAGGGGGCTCAGCGGACTCGCCTGCTGGATCGTCACGAAATCCCATGCGTCCGCGGCGAGTGCTTCGGCGAGGTTGAAGTCTCTGCGCTCACCGGTGCGCGGATGCGTGCGTCCGGCGTAAGGCCGTGCCTCGAGTGCATCCGGCGTCGTCTCCTCCAACGTGATTTGCCGCACCTGGCGTTCCAGCGAGGCACCGCCGATGTTGGCGTGGAAAATCACGAGTTGCCGGCCGGCGGATCTCGCCATCGCGGGCAGGTCATGGGTCGCGTCGTACGCGAAGCTGTTGCCCACGGTGAGCAGACGGACCGGTGGTGTTTCGGCCATCATGCCCGGCCCGAAGGCGAGCGCGACCAACATCAAGCCAACCAAAACGCGGAAGCGTGGGATCTGCATGGGCGGGGAGGGAGAGGAGGTCTCTTGACGAGTACGGCACGCCGGCCGCCAGAGCTTTCGGTCGGGGCGGACCGTCAGTGGGCGCCGACTCTGCGGCACGTTTGTCTTCGGTGAACGACTCAGCGAGGCGCGAGCCCGCAAGAGGTGCGTTTGACGAAATCGGCGCGCACGAGCGGCTCGGGG
>JANJTQ010000324.1 GCA_024711005.1 Opitutaceae bacterium
CCCCCCCGCTCCACTTTTTTTTAACGGCCTGCACCATTTAAAATAAACCCGCGTTTTGTTTAATGGGGCCGCGCGCGGGCGCTTGTGGAGGCCCCACCACTCGCTCACGCCCGCGGCTACGACACACGGCCTCGTCTGCTACCTCACTCCGGCCGGTTTACTTCCGATCCGGACGTTTCACCGAAAAACGATCGCGTGTCGTCACGTAGTTTTCACCACCAAGGCGTCCCACCGTGTCGAGGAGCGCCGGGTCGATCTTCCCATCGGCGCCCAGCACCATGTCCGCGACGTGCGCCGCCACGAGGCGACCGAAAAACACGCTGGCGGCGCCCGCGCCTTCGCCCACCGCGACGATGGAGTGAAGCACGCACTCGAATGCCACCGGTGCGTCCGCCACGCGCGGCGGGGCAACGCGGGTCGACGACGCCGAGTCGATCCCGAACGCCTCGAATTCGCTTTCGCCGTGAGGGAGAAGCGCCGCACAGGCGTTCATCTTTTCGGTGAGCACATGCGGCACGAGATTCACCACAAATTCGCGCGTCTCCTCGATGTTGCGCACGGTGTCTTTTTTCACACCGCCGCGGTTGGCGACCGCCGAAAACATCAGCGTCGGCGGGTTGCCGGTGATGCCGTTGAAAAACGAGAACGGCGCGAGGTTGTGTTTTCCTTCGGCCGAAATCGTGGACACCCACGCGATGGGCCGCGGCGTGATCGCATCGGCCATCCAGTTGTACGCATCGCGCGGAGAGAGCGTAGTAAAATCAAGAATCATAGCCCGCCAAGATGGGTAAAAGTGTTCGTGAGGCGAGTTCCCAGATTGGCCTCTTGCGCCTGAGGATTGACTCGATCCCGACCGCCCCTCCCGGCAGCCTCGGCCTCTTCCACCTTTTACCATGGCGATTCATTTCATCGAGGCGCAGTCCCTTTTTCTGCTTCAAGCGGGCGCATCCAGCTACGCGATCAAGCTCACCGAGCACGGCGTTCCGCTGCACCTCTACTGGGGGCCCGCCATCGCCACTCCCGGCCCGGGCCTTGAACTTCTCCGACTCGGGGAACGCGCCTTCAGTCCGACCCTTGCCGGGGCCGCCACCGGCGTGAGCCTCGACACCCTGCCCCAGGAGTTCCCCAGCTACGGCAACTCCGACTTCCGTCAGCCCGCCCTCGAAGTCTACCAACCGCAAACCGGCTCGCGCATCCTCGCCCTGCGCTACGTTTCGCATCGGATCGACGCCGGCAAACCCGCCCTCGCCGGGTTGCCGGCCACCTTCGCCGAAAACCCATCCGACGCCGACACGCTCACCCTCGTCCTCGAAGACAAGCTCCTCGGGCTCCGCGTGGAGTTGCTCTACACGGTGTTCGCCCACCATCCCGTCATCACCCGCTCCGCGCGCATCGTGAACGCCGACGCCGCTCCGCTCGAACTGCGCCGCGCATTGTCCGTCTCGGTCGACTTCAACACGTCGTTCTCCGCTTATAAATTCATCCAGCTCTCCGGTGCCTGGGCGCGCGAACGCGACACCCATGTTTCCTCGCTGCGGCCCGGCATTCAATCCGTCGACAGCCATCGCGGGACCAGCAGCCACCAGCAAAATCCATTCTTCGCCCTCGCCGAATGCGGCGCCCACGAGGAACACGGGGCCGTTTACGGCTTCAACCTCGTTTACAGCGGCAACTTTCTCGCGCAGGTGGAACTCGATCAATTCGCGGAATCGCGCGCGCAACTCGGTATCAATCCCTTCGATTTCTCCTGGCAACTCGGCGCCGGCGACACGTTCCAAACGCCCGAAGCCGTGCTCGTGTTTTCGCCCGAAGGCCTCGGCGGCATGTCGCGCGCCCTCCACCGTTTTTATCGCCGACACCTGTTGCCCGTCGCCTGGCGGGACCGCCCGCGTCCCATCCTCGTCAACAATTGGGAAGCCACCTATTTCAACTTCACCGCGGACAAACTCGAGGCCATCGCCTCCGCCGGCGCCGAGCTCGGAGTGGAACTATTCGTCCTCGACGACGGTTGGTTCGGCAAGCGCGACAACGATCTTTCCTCGCTCGGCGACTGGGTGGTTGACCGCAAAAAACTCCCCAACGGCCTCGAAAACCTCGCGCAACGCATCAAGGCCTGCGGCGTCGAGTTCGGTCTTTGGTTCGAACCCGAGATGGTCTCGCCCGACAGCGACCTTTACCGCGCCCATCCCGATTGGTGCATCCACGTGCCGTCGCGTCCACGCACCGAAGGACGTAATCAACTCATCCTCGATTTCTCCCGCACCGAGGTGCGCGAAGAGATTTATCAACGCATCGCCCGGATCCTTCGCGAAACGCCCATCACCTACGTGAAGTGGGACATGAACCGTCACTTCACCGAGGTCGGTTCCGCCGCGCTGCCGGCCGCACGCCAGCAGGAGACCGCCCACCGCTTCGTGCTCGGTCTCTATGAAATCATGGGACGCTTCACCCGTGATTTTCCCCACATTCTCTTCGAGGGCTGTTCCGGCGGTGGCGGACGTTTCGATCCCGGCATCCTCGCCTACATGCCGCAGATCTGGACGAGCGACGACTCCGACGCGATCATGCGTCTGCGCATTCAATACGGTACCAGCCTCGCCTATCCGTTCAGCACGATCGCGGCCCACGTTTCCGCCGTCCCGAATCACCAAGTCGGACGCGTCACGCCGTTCCGCACGCGCGGCGACGTCGCCTTCACCGGTGCCTTCGGCTACGAACTTGACCTGGGCGCGCTCAGCGACGCGGAGAAGGCCGAGGTCAAACGCCAGACCGCCTTCTATAAACAAGTGCGCCCGCTGCTTCTCTCCGGCGACCTCTACCGCCTCAAGAGCCCGTTCGATTCCCAAGAGACCGCCTGGATGATCGTCGCCGCCGACGCGTCCGAGGCGCTCGTCACTCATGTCACCGTGCTGGCCGAGCCGAATGCGCCGTATCGCTATCTCAAGCTGCGGGGACTTGACCCGAAGAAAACCTATCGCGTTCGCCTCGACGGCAACGAAACGGTCATCGCCGGCGACGTCCTGCTTCATTCCGGCCTGCACGTACCGTCCGCCGGCGCGGACTTCATCAGCCGCCAATGGCACCTCTCGGCAGTCTGAGTGTGGAGTGGGGGGGGCGGGGGCGCCGGGGGTGCGGGGGCCCAGGGGGGGGGGCGCCGGCCCGC
>JANJTQ010000351.1 GCA_024711005.1 Opitutaceae bacterium
CAAATCTCTATGTCCCGAACAAGCTGAAGGGGAAAGCCCCTGCGGTACTCGGCAGTTGCGGCCATGTCTCGAATGGCAAAGCCGCCGGACCTTACCAGTCCTACGCCCAGGAGTTGGCCCGTTGTGGCTTTGTCGTGCTGGTCTTTGATCCGATTTCCCAAGGAGAACGGGATCAGTACTACGGGCTTTCAGCCAAGGACAGCCTGCGAACCCATTGCACCCATGCCCATAACATGATGGGCAAACAGCTGGATTTGACGGGTGATTTCTTTGGCAACTGGCGGGCTTGGGATGCGATGCGCTCGCTGGATTATCTCGTCAGCCGGGAGGAGGTGGATCCGGAACGCATCGCCATGACCGGCAACTCCGGCGGGGGTACGATGAGCCTTTGGATGTGGGCTTTGGACCGGAGAATCCGGATGGTCGGGAGTTCCTGCTTTGTCACGACCTTCCTGGCTAACTATGAAAACGAAGTGCCTCAGGATGCGGAACAGTACCCCCCGGGAATGCTGGCCTCGGGCCTGGAAATGGCCGACTTCCTCATCGCCCGCGCTCCGGAGCCGGCCATTGTGCTGTCCCAGCGTTACTGTTTCTTTGACCGGCGTGGAGCGCAGGTGGCCGCCGAGGAGGTATCCCGTATCTACCGCTTGTTCGGGAAACCTGAATCATTCGCGTTTTTTATGGGAGAGAACGTGCATGGCTATCACGCCGATGCGCGCATGGCCATGCGACGTTTTTTCTGTCGACAGGAAAAGCTTCGCCTGCCCCGCAACCTGTTGGCCGATCCGCAGCCGGACCAGTCGCTTTGGGCCACACCCAAGGGGCAAGTTATGTTGAATGGCTCACGTTCATTTCAGGATCTTTACGGAGAAATACTGGAAGAGAAAACCTCCCGCCGGAAATCCCCCGATGCTGGACAATTGCAACGTAAACTTCGTCAGTTGCTGGGGATTCCGCGGATGCCGTCCGAGCCTGTTGCCTACCGGATCCTTCGTCCGGACCTCAGTAATGAGAAGGCCCCGGTCGCCCGTTATGCCATCCGCACTGAACGCCAGATGGAGGCCATCCTGCACAAGGTGTTGCCTGCGGGAGATTGGACCCAAACCTTGGATGTTGAGAAAAAAGTCACTCTCTACATCCCCGATTTCTCGGCGGAACAGGATATTACCACGGGCAAGGTGGCGTCACTGGCCGGGAAGAAGGAAACCTATTATGCTGTGGATGTGCGTGGTTTCGGCGAAACCATGCCAGCCGAGAACGGTGATTTTCTGGAGCCCCACGGCAAGGATTACCTGTTTCACGGATTCGGGCTGATGCTCAATGAGAGTTACCTCGGGCGACGCGTGTTTGATCTCTTGCAAGTCTGCGCTCTGTTGCGTCAGGAGGGTGCTTCCTCAATAAAACTGGTCGGGCGGAGGCATGGAGCATTGATCGCCCTTTTTGCCGCCGTACTTGATGAGTCGATTGCCAAGACCGAGTTGCATGAGGCTCTGCCGTCCTATGAGGCTCTGGCCCGGGCAGTGAAGAGCGATTGGCCCGCCAGCAATTGCCTTCGTGGCATCCTCCTGCATTTCGATCTTCCGGATCTGTACCGCAGCTTCGCCAAGCGCATCCGCATCCGGTCCACCAAAGCACCCGGCACTCACGGAGGCTTGTAGAGGTTTATCCGTGTGCTTGGGACGTTGCAGGAATAGGGGGCTGTCGCGTGTTGAGACGGCTCTAATCTCGAGAGCACGGCGCCACCGGCTGGACGCTGTCCGGGACGAGGCCGATCTTTTTGCGGTAGCGGAACGTGGCGTCTGCGTTCGGCCTTTCCAGCCAGCGAAGGGCTCCAGTGTACGGATGACGGGGGAGGTTGTGATGTTGAAACAAAAAACATCTGATAATCCGCGCCGATGCCGAAAATAGCTCCGCATCCCTGTGTCAGGCATGATAGGCATCGGTGCGCTTGGACTGGTTTCGGTGCGCAATCGCCGCTTGGCGGTACAAGACCACGCCACGACGCTCGTTCCGCCCATCTGGATTCTTTCGTTCCATGTATAATACCTCCCTTTTTTCCTCCGCAGGAAGTCGTCCGCCCCGTGTTTTTTTTGAATCCCCGCTTCGGCGTATGCTGCCGATCCTGCTGACCGCTGTCGCCTTGGTGTCTCCGTGGGAAGCATTCGCCTCCCGCGGCGCTTCCCGGCCCAATGTGCTGTTCATCGCGGTGGACGATCTCAAGCCGGTCCTCGGCGCCTACGGCGACCCCGTCGCGGTCACGCCGAACATGGACCGGCTCGCCGCCACGGGACGTCTGTTCGGCAACGCCCATTGCCAGTTCGCGGTGTGCAGTCCCTCGCGCGTCTCGCTGCTCACCGGTCTCCGGCCGGACACGACGCGTATCCATGATTTGAACACGTTTTTTCGCGACAGAATTCCGGGCGTCATCACGCTGCCGCAGCACTTCGGCGAGCAGGGATACGCCGTTTCGGGCGTCGGCAAGATTTATCACGGACCCAATCCCCAGAACCTCGAGCCCAAGTGGCAGGATGTGCCGCGTTCCTGGAACGACGGCTGGTGGCCGGCGACCCTGAATCCCAAGCGCTATTTCGCCGAAGAAAAAAGCGAGGCCGAGGACCGGGTGCTCGCGGACGGCAAGACTCCCTTCGCCCGGGTGTCGCTTACCGACCGCGGCTTGGTGCCCGAGGAAACGTATCTGGACGCCGAGACGACCCGGCGGGCGCGGGGACAATTGCAGGCTTATGGGCGCGATTTGGGGGAAGGCGGCAGGCCGTTTTTTCTCGCGGTGGGCTACGTTCGTCCGCACCTGCCCTTCAATGCGCCCGAGAAATACTGGCGGCTCTACGACGACACCGACTTCGGGCTGAACGCGTACACCGGCGCGCGGGACCATCCCTCGGGCGCCCCCGGCTATGCGGCCCCGCCTTTCCCGGGCGAATTGGGCAACTATGGCGATTTCCCCAAAGGCGGGATCACCGACCCTGCGGCGGCCCGCGAGTTGATCCACGGTTACTATGCCTGCGTGAGTTTCATCGACGCGCAGATCGGGAGGTTGCTGGCGGCGTTGGACGAGCTCGAGCTGGCGGACAACACCATCGTGGTGTTGTGGGGCGACCACGGCTTTCACCTGGGCGATCACAACGGCTACTGGGCCAAGCACTCCAACTTCGAGCAGGCCACGCGCACGCCGCTTCTTTTCCGCATCCCAGGGGATCGTTTCGCCGGCCGGCGCGTGGACCGTGTTGTCGAGTTGGTGGACATTTATCCCACCCTGACGGATGTCGCGGGTTTGCCCGCGCCGAGGCAACCGGCCGGTCTGGAATCGCAAGGCCGCAGTTTGAAACCCCTGTTTGACGACCCGGCGGCGGCCTGGGACGACCGCGCCTTCAGCCAATATCCGCGCGGCGAAAAGATGGGCCATTCCCTACGCACTCCGCGCTACCGTTACACTGCGTGGGTGTCCCGGAAGGAGGGCTCCGACGCCGCTCCGCTGGCCGAGGAACTTTACGATTATTCCGTCGATCCCGGCGAGACGCGCAGTCTCGTGTCGGACGCCGACTACCAGGGCGTTCTTGCGGACCTTCGCCGGCAATTGGACGGCGGCCAAGGATGGAAGACGTGGAATCCGCAGCAGTGAGCGGCTCTGATGTAATGACTAAACCGAAGGGTTTAATAGGGGGCATTCTAAGGATAGACCCACGGGGCGTTTGCGCCCGGGGGCGCCCGGGCTGATTTTATGTGGACCGCATGGTCTCCATCCCCCTATCGCAGCCGTGGCGTCCGGCCCCTCAGCGCGGTTTTGCTCTGCTGATAACCATTACGCTGCTGGCATTTTTGGTCCTGCTACTGGTGTCGCTGGCCACGTTGACTCGCGTCGAGACCCATGTCGCCGGCAACATGCAGACCCAGGCGCAGGCGCGTCAAAACGCCATGCAAGCGTTGTCGATCGCGCTCGGGCAGCTGCAAAAGCTCGCGGGGCCGGACCAGCGGACGACGGCCACGTCCGCGATTCTGGGTGGCGAAAAGGACGGTTCGCGTTTCTGGACCGGGGTGTGGGGCAACGCGAAAACGGCTGGCGACCAAGTGAGTTCCCCCGCCGGGCTCGGGTGGCTGGTGAGCGGCAACGAAGCCGCGACTTTCACCGTCTCGACCGATGCCGGAGATTTCGGTCGGGTCACCTCGGCCGTCTCCAATGTGACGTATTCTCCGGGCGACGCCATTGATCTGGGCTCGGCAGCCACGGTCGGTGCCCTGGCTTCCGACGTGAGCGTGAAGGGCGATGAGGCGCGGGTGCTGATCGGTCCTGCGGGGACAACCAAGGTCGCCGACTATGTGGTG
>JANJTQ010000007.1 GCA_024711005.1 Opitutaceae bacterium
CGAAGGCTGCACCACCGACGATCCGGCCGATTCGCTTGAGCACCACATCGCAATCGCGAAGAGCGGCCTGACCACGCGCGTTTATCCGACATTCCGCGCCGACAAGTTGATGGCCGTCGCCACACCGTCCGTCTTCAACGCCTGGGCCGACACGCTCGCCGCTCGCGTTGCGGTCGAGGTCCACTCGCTCGCCGCCCTGCTCGACGCGCTCGATAAGCGCCATGCGTTCTTCCATTCGCTCGGCGGGCGCCTTTCCGATCACGGACTCGAAAACCTCCCCGACGTCGATTGCACGCCCGCCGAGGCCGAGGCGATTTTCGCCGCCGTTCGCGCCGGCCGTGCCACCACGCCCGAGGAGGCCGCCAAGTGGACGTGGTTCATCATGGTTTTCCTGGGCCAACTCGACGCCAAACGCGGATGGACGAAGCAGCTCCATCTTGGGGCTCTGCGGAACAACAACAGCCGCCTCCTCAAGCGCTTGGGCGCCGATGCGGGAGTCGATTCGATCGGTGATTTTTCGCAGGCCCGCGCGCTCTCGCGTTACCTCGACACCCTCGACCGCGACAACCAGTTGCCCAAGGTGGTGCTCTATAACCTCAATCCGGCCGACAACTACGTGTTCGCATCCATGATCGGCAATTTCCAGGACGGCACCACCCCGGGAAAGATCCAGTTTGGTTCCGGCTGGTGGTTCCTTGACCAGAAGGAGGGCATGGAGATGCAGCTCAACGCGCTTTCTCAACTTGGTCTATTGTCGAAGTTTGTGGGGATGCTGACCGATTCGCGCAGCTTCCTTTCGTACCCGCGCCACGAGTATTTCCGTCGCATCCTTTGCGCCTTGCTCGGTGCCGATATCGAGGCGGGGCTGATCCCCACGGACGAGGCGGCGCTCGGCAAGATCGTACGCGATATCTGCCACGACAACGCGGCCTCCTATTTCGGGCTGGATTACGGACGATTTTAAGCGAGCGGAGGCGAATCCCCGACACATGCGCCCATGCCCCATGATAGCGTCGGGATAACCCGTTCTTGCCTGACCCATTCGAATGGATAGGGTCTCGCCTTTCCATGACCCGCGCGCTTGGCCAACACACGCTCCGTATCGTCCATGAACTCGGCGACTTTGCCCTGTTCACGACGCGTGCGTTTACGGCTGCCATTGGATCGCGGAAGCTCAGCCGCAGGGTTATCCGCGCCATCTATGAGCAAGGGGTGCGTTGCCTTCCTGTGATTGTGATTGTCGGGCTGTTCACGGGGCTGGTTCTTGGGCTCCAAGGCTATTACGTGCTGACCCGCTTTGGATCCGAGGGCGTGCTTGGCACCTTGGTTTCGCTGACCTTGGTGCGTGAACTGGCGCCGGTTCTCGCCGCGCTCATGTTGGTGGGGCAGGCCGGCTCCGCGCTTGCGGCCGAATTGGGTATTCAGCGCAACAGCGAGCAAATCGACGCGCTCGAAACCATGGGCGCAAGCACCCACGCCTACCTCATATCGCCGCGCCTGATTGCCGCGCTGATCGTGTTTCCCATTCAGACGACGATTTTTGCGCTGGTCGGGCTGTTCGGCGGTTACCTGTCCGGCTCGGTTGTCCTCAACCTGCAACCGGGCGTCTACTGGTCGGCCGTGCACAATGCCGTCAAGGGGCAGGACGTGCGTGAGTGCTACATCAAGGCCGCCGTGTTTGGCATCCTGACGATCGCGATCTGCGCCTACAACGGCTTCAACGCCCATCGCCGCCGGAGCTCCACTGGAGCGCGTGCCGTCAGCGCTTCAACCACCCGCGCCGTTGTCTTCTCGAGTATCGTCGTGCTTGCGGCGGACTATATCATCACCTCCCTGCTGGTGAACCAGCCATGAGCACTCCGGACATCTCCACCGATCTCTTCCTCGATGTTTGCGGACTGCACAAGCGCTTCGGCGACAACGTGGTGCTGGCCGGGGTGGACCTTGCGGTTCCGCGCGGCAGCGTCATCACCGTGCTTGGCAAAAGCGGCACCGGTAAATCGGTCTTCTTGAAATGCCTCGCGGGCATCGTGCACCCCGATCTCGGCGAGATTCGTTTCGACGGCCAGCCGCTTGATGCGATCAACGCCACGGCGCGCACGGAGTTTCGTCGTCGTTGTAGTTATCTTTTCCAGAGCAATGCGCTCCTCGACTCGCTCACCGCGTTGGAAAACGTCGCGCTCCCGCTCGAGCAGACGACTCAGATCCCCAATCGCGAGATTCGCGAACGTTCGCTCGAAGCCCTTCGTCAGCTCGAACTCGACAAGCACCGCGATCGCTACCCCAGCCAGTTGTCGGGAGGGATGCAGAAGCGGCTCGCGTTGGCGCGGGCCATTGTCACCCGTCCCGAACTCGTGCTCTTCGACGAACCCACGGCGGGCCTCGATCCGATCCGTCGCAACAGCGTGTTCGAGATGATCGTGAAGTATCAGCGTCAGTTTGGTTTTACCGCCGTGCTCGTCACCCATGATCTGCCCGAGGCGCTGGCTGCCAGCGACCAAGTCGCCCTGCTCGACGGCGGCCGCATGCAATTTCAAGGGACGCCCGAGGCGTTCAATCGGTCCGACAACCCCACGGTGTGCGCCTTCCGCGATAGTGCAGGTGCGCTGCGGGATACGATCGCGGCTCTCCGCCGCGGCGAAACCATCACCTCGAAGGAAGAATTATGAAACAGTCCAGACTGGAACTGATCGTCGGCGTGTTCGTACTCGTAGGCCTCGCCGCCATCGGCTACCTCGCCCTGCGTATTGGCGCGCGCACGCTGATGGGGGGCGACACCTATGCGTTGAGGGCCCGTTTCACCAATTCCAGCGGACTGAACCCCGGCAGCAATGTCCTCCTGGCCGGCGTACCCGTTGGTCGCGTGGAGGCGATCGAACTGAACCCCGCGGACTACAGCGTGATTGTGGAATTCAGCTTGCGCAAAGATGTGCGACTTTCCGTCGACTCGATGGCATCGATCAAGACCAGCGGTCTGATCGGGGATAAGTTCCTGGCGCTCTCTCCGGGCGCCGAGGATGAAATGTTGTCCGCGGGAGGGCTCATCACCGAAACCGAATCAACCGTGGACCTGGAGTCGCTCATCAGCCGCTTTGCCTTTGGTAACGTCAACCAGAAGACCCCCGTGTCCAACGAAACCCCCGCTCCGGAGGAAACCAAATGAACCTGCGTGCCTTTTTCCAACTGGCGGCCGTTGCGCTGCTGTCCTTCTGTGCGCTTCGCGCCGAGTCTCCCGCGAGTGACGCGTCGGAAATGCTCCGCACCGCCGTGGACGAAGTCATGGCCATCGCATACGACACGCAAAGTTCGACCCCTCTGTCGGAACGCGTGCGGCCCGCGCTCGAAAAGTATTTTGGATTCGAAAGTGTGACTCGCCGCGCGGTCGGCCCGGGCTGGCGGCAGTTTACTCCCGAGCAACGGAAGCGCACCACGGAGCTATTCTCGGATTTGGTGATTCGCACTTACTCCAATCGCTTCGAACCGGGGGATCGGCCGGGGATCTCCTATTCAAAGGCGATCATTCCCGATCCTGCGCGTCCGAACCTTCGCGAGTTACCCACGACCATCGATTATGCGGGCAAACAATACGCCGTGTCCTATCGCGTCGAGCACGTGAAGGGCACCTGGCTCATTTACGATGTAATCATCGAAGGCGTGAGCATGATTTCCAATTGGCGTTCACAGCTTGATCCGATCTACCAACGCGGCGGCGCTGCCGCAGTCATTGCAGCACTCGAAAAAAATCTTTCGCTGGAGCCGGTCAAATGAGCGTGTCGTTTCGTTTCTTTTTTCTGTGCGCCGGCCTCGCCGTTGTCTGTGCGCCATTTGGTTTCGCGCAAAAAACGCCCGCCGAGCCCGACCCTGCACTGGTCGACGAGATGTACGACGACGTGGATGATTACGCGGTTGTCCAAGTCTCGGACCCACTCGAGCCGATGAACCGGGTGATCTTCAAGTTTAACGACGGACTCTACGACTACGTGCTTCGGCCGGTTTCAAATGGCTACACGCGTGTTGTTCCCACGCCTGCGCGTCACGGTATCCGGAATTTCTTCGATAACATTCGTTTTCCGATTCGTTTCGTGAACTGTGCGCTTCAGGGAAAATTCGACCGCGCCGGCCGAGAGGGAGGGAAGTTCTTCGTCAACACGATCGCCGGGCTCGGCGGATTTATTCGCATATCGGATGACGTTCCGGCGCTCGCCGCCATTCCTCGCGAAGATACCGGCCAGACCTTCGGCGTCTGGCGCATCGGCAAAGGTCCTTATCTGGTACTGCCGCTGTTTGGTCCTGGCACCGCCCGCGACACGGTCGGGGCGGTTGGCGATCATCTCCTCAATCCACTCAGCTGGAACCTGCGCCAAAACATCGACGGGTATACGTGGGAAATCGAAACGGGCGTGCAGGTCGTGAACGGCGTCAATGCATTGCCCGATCTCCTCTACACCTACGACGCGCCTCGCAAGAATGCGATCGATCCCTATATCGCCGTGCGTAGCGCCTACATCCAATACCGCGACGCCGCGGTGAAGCAGTGAAGTAGGCGCTGGGAACGGAGCGCGGCGGTCACATCGGGCTTCCGCCGCTTTCGCCGTTGCCAACGACTGGGCTGGATTTTGTGTCGGTCCATGAGAATCAGTGGAGGATCCGCGCGCGGGGTGACGCTTCAAGTGCCGAAGGGCGATCTAACGCGTCCGGCCACCGACGGTATGCGCCAGTCGGTGTTCTCCAGTCTCGCCGCGCGGCTGCCCGACGCCCGCTTTGTCGATCTGTTTGCCGGAAGCGGCGCCTATGGACTGGAGGCCTTCAGCCGCGGAGCGGCGGGCGGCGTGTTTGTGGAAAAGAACCCGAAGGCCGCCGACTGTATCCGTAAAAACATGACGGCGGTCGCCAAAAGTGCGGCGCGTCCGGCGACCGACCTGACGCTGGTAATGACGGATGCGCTTTCATGGACGCCTGCCGCGGGCGAAGCGCCGGACTTGGTGTTCATTGATCCACCTTACGAAATCATCGCGGAGGTGGGGCCCGTGCTCCTGGAACGCATGGCGGACTGGTGGTCGGTGGACGCCGACCCGGTCGTGGTTTTCGAGATGCCCGGCAATGTTGTGTTGGAGTCTCCGGGTTGGACCTGCGTGAAGCGCCTGGGAAAAGGAGCGCATCAGCCAACGGTGGCGTTTTTCCGCCGCGGCTGAAAATCGTCAGCTGAGCCGGCTGATTGCCAGAGCGGCGACGACGGCCGTCTCGACGCGCAAAACGCGCGTCCCGAGATGCGCGAGCGTAAAACCGGCCGCGCGCAGCGCTTCGCGATCGGTCGCTCCCCAGCCCCGCTCGGGGCCGAATGCAAGAATCGAAAATCCAGCGGGTTCGGCAGGTTTGTCACTTAATAAGTGACAAACCTTCAGGGGCACCGTCGCCTCGTAGTTGTCGAGGGCGACCCGATCGGCGGGTGCACCGGATAGGGTGCCGGGAAGCGAGGCGAGGGCGGTGGCGAGCGTGTGGGTCCAGGTGACTTCGGGGATGCGTGTGTCGAAGGCTTGGGCGGCGCCGGTCAGGCAATGGCGGCGCCATTCGCCGGAGGTCCAGAGCGTGCTCGTGGCATAGTTGGGGTCGGCGCGTTCGGTCACGACAAAATGGATACAGCTCGCGCCCAGCGTGGTGGTGTCGCGAAGGATGTCCCGGGCGGTTTGGGGGCGCGGCAAACCGATAATCAACGTAACGGGCGGCAGCGGCGACGGCTCGTGCGTCGGTGCAAATGCGAGGGTAAGCGAGGCATCGGTGATGCCGGTGAGTGTTGCCTTGCCCAGCGGACCGTTAACCAGGCCGGCGTCGAAGGTGTCTCCGGGCGTGCGGCGCAACACGTCGATGATGTGCCGTGCGCGGGGGTCGGCGCGCGGGAGCGGCGCGCTCAACTCGGAGGGCTCGAAAAGGACGAGGTTCATTCTAGCTGCTAGTGGCCAGGAACTAGGAGCTGGAGACTAGGCCGCGAGGATCGTGTCGATCTGTGCCAGTTCGTCCGAGGTGAAGTCGAGCGTCTGGAGCGCGGCGAGATTGTCCTCCAGTTGCGAAACCTTGCTGGCGCCGATCAAGGCGGTGGTTACGCGGGGGTCGCGCAGAGTCCAGGCAAGCGCCATCTGGGCGAGGGATTGCCCGCGGGCTTCGGCGATCGCGTTGAGTTTTTGAATCGTGACAAGGATCTCCGGCGTGATGCGGTCGGCCTTCAGGAAGCCATGAGCTTTGGCGGCGCGGGCGTCTTCGGGAATCCCTTTGAGGTAGCGATTCGTGAGGAGGCCTTGCGCAAGCGGGGAGAAGGGGATGCAGCCCATGCCTTCGGTTTCAAGGATGTCGAGGAGCGCGGGCTCGATCCATCGGTTGAACATGTTGTAAACCGGCTGGTGGATCAGCGCGGGAGTGCCGAGGTCGCGAAGAATCCTGGCGGCGCGGGCGGTTTCCTCGGGCTTGTAGTTGGAAAGCCCGACATAGAGCGCCTTGCCGCTGCGCACGGCGTGAGCCAGCGCGCCCATGGATTCCTCGAGAGGGGTGTTGGGATCGGGGCGGTGGTGATAGAAGATGTCGACGTACTCGAGGTTCAGCCGCTTGAGCGACTGATCGAGCGAGGAAAGCAGGTATTTGCGGGAACCCCACTCGCCGTAGGGACCGGCCCACATGTGATACCCGGCCTTGGTGGAGATGATTAATTCGTCGCGGTGCCTTGAGAGATCGGCCCCGAGAATTTTTCCGAAGTTCTCCTCAGCCGAACCGGGAGGCGGACCGTAATTGTTGGCGAGGTCGAAGTGAGTGACGCCGAGATCGAAGGCGCGGCGGACGATGGCGCGTCCGGTTTCGAAGACGTCGACACCGCCGAAGTTATGCCAAAGGCCGAGCGAGATGAGCGGGAGCTGGATGCCGGAGCGACCGCAGCGGCGGTAAAGAGACGGCTTGTCGTAGCGGGACGGGGAGGGGGAGTACATGAAAGGGCGGATGAATTTGCCGGTGCAGTCGAAAGGACTGCGCATCGAGGATCTTGGGAAAAGAAAATAAAAAGGGGGACTTGGCTTCCCCGCCTCAGGCGAGCGAGGTTATGCAGCCGCCCTCGTGTGATGGAGGGAGTATGCCGGCTTGGGAGCGGAGCCTTTTTCATGTATTGCGATACCTGATACACGGTCGTTGTCGCAATTCTCTTGTCAGTCGGGGCTGACGATTGGTGCGGTCGCCGGGAATCGAACCCGGGACACCTACTTGGAAGGAAGGAGTTTTACCTCTAAACTACGACCGCAGCGAATTCACGGCTGAGCTTCATCAGCCGCATGAGCGGGTCAAGCCTTGGCTTGTCTGTTGAGCGGATCGAGTGGTTGTTTCTCAGGGGATTTTTACAGCCGGGGAGGGGGAATGGGATTGCGAGCGGGCGGGGTGAACGCTTTCGTGGCGGCGCAATGGCTTTCATTACTTCCGCACCAGCCGGTCAGAGCGCCGTCGCTCGCCCTGCGGCCGGCTCCACGCCGAAAGGACAGGGTTTCTTGGCATCCCAGGCTCTTGCCAAACAAAAGGCGCTCGAGGGCAAGGCGCTGAAATACAAACTGCCGCTTGGCGAACTCGCCATCTTCACGCAACAGCTCGCCTCGTTGCTGACCGCAGGTTTGCCCTTGGTTCAGTGCTTGGAGGCATTGCAAGACCAGACGGAAGATCCGGTTTTTCGCATCATCATCCGCGACGTGCGCGCCGATATTTCGGCGGGCAATTCATTTTCATCGGCGGTCAAAAAATTCCCCAAGGCCTTTAATTCACTCTTCACCTCGATGATCGAGGCCGGTGAAGCCTCGGGTGCGTTGGCGGAAATCTTGAGCAAGGTGGCGGTCTATTTCGAGTCGACCGTGAAGCTTACCAAAAAAGTGAAATCCGCGATGACTTATCCCATCGCGGTGATCGGTCTGGCCATTGCGCTGGTGAACGTGCTGCTGATCTTCGTGATCCCGGTGTTTGCCTCGATGTTCGCGGATTTCGGCGCCAAATTGCCGGCGCCCACTCAAATGCTCATCGATCTGAGCGATTTCCTTAAGGCGAATTTCTTCTACCTGCTGATTGCGGTCGGCGCGGTTTTTTGGGTGCTCAAGAAGTTTATCGCGACGCCCCGTGGACGTCGCATGAAAGACATCGGGCTCATGCGGGCACCGATCTTTGGCGGTTTGGTTCACAAGATTTCGCTCTCTCGCTTCTGTCGCACCTACGCGACGTTGATGCGGTCCGGCGTGCCGATCCTGCGCACGCTCGAGATCGTCGCTTCGGCTAGCAACAAGGTGCAAATTGAGGATGCCTGTGTTGAAATCGCCCGGCACGTGAGCCAAGGCGGACAGGTATCCGATGTTCTCGCGACCAATCCGTTTTTCCCGCCGATGATGAAGCACATGGTGAAGGCGGGCGAGGCCACCGGTAATGTGGATGGCATGATGAACAAGATCGCGGACTTTTATGACACGGAGAGCGAGGCCACCGTCGCTTCGCTTACGTCCCTGATCGAACCCATGCTCATCGTGTTTCTCGGTGTGGTCGTTGGCGGCATCGTGATGGCGATGTTCCTCCCCATTTTCCAGCTGGGCGCTGTCGCTGGCGGATTGCAGTAGGTTCTACGGCCTTGCATTTTTCGAGCCTTTGACGCTGTTTCTGCGATTCATTCATGCCTTCCGTTCTTATCGTCGACGACCTCCTTTCCATCCATGAAATGTTGGATGCCGTGATTCAGCCCACGGGCTTTATTACGGCCTTTGCCACCGACGGGGAAAAGGCCCTCGCTCGCTACAAGGTTGAGAAGTTCGATCTTGTGCTGGCCGACATCGACATGAAGCCGATGGACGGCATCACGCTTCTGAAGCAGCTCAAGCAATATGATCCGAGTGCGGTGATCGTCATCATGACGGCTTACGCGAGCACGGAGAGCGCGATTCAGGCGCTGAAATTCGGCGCGTTCGATTACATGCAGAAACCGTTTCGTGTGGACGAGCTGATCGCCACGTTGAAACGCGGAATAGAGTTTAAACAATTCCAGGCGGAGCGTGCCCACGCATCCGCCGCGCCTTCCATCAAGGCTGCGGACGTCGAAAATCGCATCGTCGGCAAAAGCGCGGTCAATAAACGTCTTGTCCAGCAGGTGAAGAAACTGGCGACTGTGCGCACCCCGGTCCTTTTGCAGGGCGAAAGTGGCACCGGACGCACCACGGTGGCGGAGATTTTGCATGCCGGCAGCGCTTCTCCCGAGTCTCCGCTCGTGCGCATCGACTGCGCCCTCAGTTCGGCCGGGGACTTTCGCGATGGCTTGCTTGGTCACAACGGTACGGGTGGCGCTTGGGTGGAAAAAGCCCGTGGGGGCACACTTTTGTTGCAGAATTTGCACAAGTTGGAGTTGGCCACTCAGCAGGAGCTGGTGGGGGTGCTACGCAATACCGCCCATGGTTTCCGGTTGATCTGCACCACGACGGAGGATCTCGAAAAGCTCACCGATGAAGGGGCTTTCAACGACGAGTTGTTTTACCGGGTTGCCTCTCTGCCCGTGGTTCTTCCTCCCCTCCGCGACCGGGCCGAGGATATTCCGCTTCTGGTTAAGTTTTTCCTGAGCACGGCCTCCAATCCATCTTTTGACGCCAATCTGATCGAGTTTACCCCCGATGCGCTCGAAACGCTGCAAGCCTATCATTGGCCGGGTAATTTGTCCGAACTCGGACAGCTCGTCACCAAGATCGCCGCCACCACCACCACGCGTGTGGTGACGTCCGAGCAACTGCCTCTCCGTCTGAAGGAGGTCAAGGACTGGCCCAAGCTGGCCGATTACCTCGCCGGGCAAGAGCGCCAGTACATCGAGATGGTGCTCAACGGCTGTCGCGGCGACAAGGCGGCTGCCGCCAAAGTTCTCGGAGTCGACGAGTCCCGCTTGTTGAAGTGATCGGCCCGCCTGTTCAGGCGGGCGAGAACGTGATTTGGTGAGGGGGAAGGGGAACTTGGCGGAACCCGCCGCCTTTCCGCTTGCCCCGCCGCGGGTGCTTCCCAACCTCGCAAGCACTCACGTCCATGCCCAAACGCACCGATCTTCAGTCCATCCTCATCATTGGCGCCGGCCCCATCGTTATTGGCCAGGCCTGCGAGTTTGATTACTCCGGCACCCAGGCCTGCAAAGCCTTGAAGGAAGAGGGCTACCGGGTGATTCTCGTGAACTCGAATCCGGCCACGATCATGACCGATCCGGAGTTCGCCGACGTGACCTATATCGAGCCGCTCACGGTCGACAGCTTGGAGAAAATCATCGAAGCCGAGAAGCCCTCCGCACTCCTCCCGACCCTCGGTGGTCAGACCGCGCTCAATCTTTCGATGGAGCTGTTCAAGGCCGGCATTCTCGCCAAGCACAACGTCGAGATGATCGGCGCCAAGCCGGATGCGATCAACAAAGGCGAGGACCGCGAACTCTTCAAACAGGCGATGGTCAAGATCGGTTTGGATGTCGCCCGCTCCAAGACGGTCAAGTCCATGGACGAGGCCCGAGCCGCCGCCGAATCCATCGGCAACTTTCCTCTCATCATTCGCCCGTCCTTCACGTTGGGCGGCCAAGGCGGTGGCATCGCCTACAACAAGGAAGAGTTCGAGCGCATCACCGCCAACGGTCTTGATCTTTCGCCCGTTCACGAAGTCCTCGTCGAGGAGTGTCTCCTCGGTTGGAAAGAATACGAGATGGAGGTCATGCGCGACCACAAGGATCAGTGCGTCGTCATCTGCTCGATCGAGAACTTCGACCCGATGGGCGTGCATACCGGTGATTCAATCACGGTGGCTCCCGCGATGACGCTGACCGACAAGGAATATCAGGTCATGCGCGACGCCTCATTCGCCGTCATTCGCGAGATTGGCGTCGAGACCGGCGGCTCCAACATTCAGTTCTCTCTCGACCCGCAGACCGGCCGCCAGGTTGTCATCGAGATGAACCCCCGCGTGTCGCGTTCTTCGGCGCTCGCCTCGAAGGCCACGGGTTTTCCCATTGCAAAAATCGCCGCGAAGCTCGCCGTTGGCTACACGCTCGACGAATTGCGCAACGACATCACTCGTCTCACGCCGGCCAGCTTTGAGCCGACCATCGACTACGTGGTCACGAAGATGCCTCGCTTCACCTTCGAGAAGTTCCCCGACGCCGACTCGACCCTCACCTCCGCGATGAAATCCGTCGGCGAAGCGATGGCCATCGGTCGCACCTTCAAAGAGTCCTTCCAAAAGTGCATGCGTTCGCTGGAAACCGGCGCCCGTGGCTTCGGGGGGGGCGGCGGCAAGTGGGGTGGTGACGAACTGCCCGACGATAAAACCATCCGCAGCAAACTCGCCACGCCCAACGCCGAGCGCGTTTACTATATCCGCTACGCCTTCCTCGCCGGCTACACCGTCGGCCAGATTTTCGATCTCACCAAGATCGACGTCTGGTTCCTGACCCAGCTTCAGGATATTTTCGAGATGGAGCAGACCCTCAAAAAGGAGACGCTCGCCTCCATCACCCCCGAGGCGTTCCGTCGCGCCAAGCAGTTTGGATTCTCCGATGTCCAGCTGGCGCATTTCTTCAACAGCGACCTCGTCACCGTTCGCGCCAGCCGCAAAAAACACGGCATCAACACCACGTACCGATTGGTGGATACCTGCGCGGCCGAGTTCGAGGCTTTCACGCCCTATTACTACTCCTCCTACGGAGACGAGAACGAGATCATGCCGTCGAAGGACGGAAAGAAGAAGATCATGATTCTCGGCGGTGGTCCCAACCGCATCGGTCAGGGCATCGAGTTCGACTACTGCTGCGTTCACGCCTCGTTCGCGTTGCGTGAAATCGGTTACGAGACGGTCATGGTCAACTCGAACCCCGAGACTGTTTCGACCGACTACGATACCTCCGATCGCCTTTACTTCGAACCGCTCACGCTCGAGGACGTCCTTGAAATCTATCACCAGGAGCGGTGCGACGGCGTCATCGTGCAGTTCGGCGGCCAGACACCGCTCAACCTTGCGACCGCGCTCAAGGCCAATGGCGTGAACATCATCGGCACCTCGCCCGAATCGATCGAGGCCGCCGAGGATCGCAAGCTCTTCTCCGCCATTCTTGAAAAGACCGGCCTCAAGTCTCCTGCTCACCGGACCGCGCTGAATGAGGCCGACGCTCTGGCCGCCGCCCACGAGATTGGCTTTCCCGTACTGCTTCGCCCTTCCTTCGTGCTCGGTGGTCGCGGCATGTTCATCGTTTATAGCGAGCAAGAATTCCGTGACGTCGTGCGCCAGGCATTCGATGTCATGCCCGGCAAGCCCGTGCTCATCGACAAGTTCCTCGAAGACGCGATCGAGCTCGACGTCGACTGCATCAGCGACGGCGAAACTTCGGTCATTGGCGGCATGCTCGAGCACATCGAGTTCGCCGGCGTGCACTCGGGCGACGCCTCGATGGTCATGCCTCCGCATACCCTTTCGAAGGACATGCTCGCCACCGTGCGTCAGGCAACCTATGCGCTTGCGAAGGAGCTCAAGGTGATTGGCCTGATGAACGTCCAGTTCGCGATCAAGGACAACCAGCTCTATATCCTTGAGGTTAACCCACGTGCCTCCCGTACGGTGCCCTTCGTTGCGAAGGCCATCGGCGTTCCGCTCGCAAAACTCGCCGCCAAGGTAATGGCGGGCAAAAAGCTCAAAGACCTCGGATTCACTCGCGAGCAGACCCCCAAACACTGGTGCGTCAAGGAGGCGGTATTCCCGTTCGTTCGCTTCCCCGGCGCCGCCATCGTGCTCAGCCCGGAGATGCGCTCCACCGGCGAAGTCATGGGGCTCGACGAGGATCTCGGCATCGCCTTTGCCAAGGCCCAGGCCGCCGCCAAGCCCGGTCTGCCGGTTGCCGGCAATGTTTTCCTCTCGGTGAAAGACTCCGACAAACGCAGTGTCGTCGATATCGCCCGCCAGCTCGAATCACTTGGTTTCTCTATCTACTCGACCAGCGGCACCGCCGATCACCTCGCCACGAACGGCGTGACGGTGA
>JANJTQ010000248.1 GCA_024711005.1 Opitutaceae bacterium
TCTGGAAAATCGCCGGCCAACACCCCGTCGTCGCCGAACGCGACTACAAGCGCTTCCTGCGATTCCCGCCTGCGCGCGCCTTTGAGGGACCGCTCGCCGAAAACGCCGCCTGGGCTCGCGCCTGGTTCGCCGCGAATGCCCGTCCGTGGTCCGCCGCGATCCTCGCCGACGACTCCACAAGATCCCTCGCCGCCGCGCGTTTTCCCGATGCCGACAACTTCGCCATCGTCGCGGCCGGCGCCGGTCCCGAAGCCGAGGCCGAAGCCGCCGCCCGCTGGGCCGCCGGCGAGCCCGACCGATATTTTTTCCTCGAATGCTACGCCGCCGCCGTCGTCGAGGCGCTGCTCGCCGACGCACGCCGCCGTCTGAACGCGGACAAACATCTTTGCCCCGGTTACCCCGGCTGGCCCATCTCCGACAATCACGTGCTGCTCGCCGCCCTTCGCGCCGCCGACGCGCTGCCCGGCCCGCTCGACGTGCTCGAGTCCGGCATGATCACGCCAAAAAAATCCCAGCTCGCCGTCTGCGCCTTGCGCGCCGCTCAGCCCGCCATCCGATGACCCCGCCCGTCGCCGCCCCTTCGCCCGTTCCCGCGCCGTCACCGTATGCGTTTCCCGAACGCGCGCTCCGCCGCTGGGCTCGCGAAAACCTCACGATCGCGTCACGAACCGACGGCGGCGTCGAAGCCGTGTTCCGTTTCGAAGGCAGCACCTGCGGCAACATCGCGTTCCATCTCCTTTACCGTGTGACCCTGGCGCCCGCCTCAGTCGATCGTCGCATCGTTGCCATGGGTTGCGAGCCCGCCCCCTTCGACGAAGGCCACACCCACATGTGCTGCTGGCAGGAAAACGCCGCCGTCATCGCCGCCACGATGCGCAACGAGACTCCGCTCCTCGGCCAACCGCTCGCCGCCGTGCTCGCTTGGCATCCTCGCAAATCTCCCGCCGGCTGCATCTGCGCCGAGCCCGCCCGTCACCACAAATGGCAGGCCGTCCTCGAAACCCTCCATCTCGCACTCCACTCGCCGACCCCAAGTCCAGCCGTCATCGCACCCACGCGCTCTTTCCCATGAAAATCGAACTCGCTCCCGAAGTCACCACGGCCACCGACATGCTGCGCCCCGAGAAAAACGACCGCTCCGGCGTAGGCGTGCACTATGTGGACGCCTACCTCAAGCCGCTCAAAGCCGGCGTCACCTTGCCCGACGGCGTAAAGTTTTCCGCCAAGCGCCGCGGCCTCAAAATCACTCTCGCGCTCGGCACCCAAAAGGGTGAAGGCCTCATGCGGCGCCTCACCGTCAGCAACGATCCGGTCGTCATGCTGCGCGCCGCTCTCGACGAGGCCGGCGCGAAAATCGGCGTCAAACTTCTCTCCCTCGACGGCAAACTCGTTCTGGAAACCCCCGCTGCCAATCCCGTCTGACGCCAGCGCCGCATGTCCGCCTGGACGGAACAGCGCCGTTCATCGATCCCCGAGTCTCAATCCCCACGCTCCAATCGCTCGATCACCGGCCTAAGCCGTCCGCGCAACCGTTTCGTCTCGGCCGCGCGCCACGCGCGCAACAGCGGCAACCACGTGGCGTCCGCTTCCCGCGCCATGCTTTCAACCAGCATTTCCACGGTCTCCTGATTCCTTTGCGGACTCTCCGCCATCAGAAACGATAGCTTCAACTCCGCGCCCCCCGCCACGGCCTCGACCTGCCCCCGCACCTCCTCCAGCCAGCGATCCATCACGTAGCCCTTCGCCATCTCCAGCCCCTTCGCCGTGTAACCCAGCAACGGCAGCCCCTCGCGGTTCCGCTCAATGCGTAGCAATTTCTCGTGAATCAACGTGTCGATGCGCGCCAGTACTTCGTCAGACTACCTCGGCTGCTACGGTCGACTGCATCGCCACCGCTGAGGCGAGTTACGTGTTCGGCACACTGGATCGCACTTCCTGTGCATCGGACCAGTCGACGTTGATCGCCACCAGGCGTTCGCCTGGCTGCAAACGCGCCCCCGGCTTCTGAAGTGCCAGCGCTTCCATCACGCGATCCGGCGTCAATCCGGCGCTCCACGCCGGCGGCCGCCGCACATCGCGCACCGCCTTGAACTCGAACCGCTCCGCCCGCAGCGGACTCCCATCAGCCTTGTCGAAATACAACGTGTGCCGCCGCACCGCTTCCGCTCCGATCACGAACCATCCGGCACCCATCGCTTCCTCGCCCGCCACCGACAGCCGCGCCTGCGCGAAATCGCCGTCATCCGTCGCCCGATAGGTGCGAAGCTCCTTCCAGGCCTCGTCCAAAAACGCGCGTTCACCAACCCGTAATCGGTGCGCCAACTCGTCGAATCCCGGACGCGTTCCGGGAGCAAAGACCCCCAGCGCGCGCAACAACGCCCAGTGAAACGGATTCAACCGGCGACACGGCGCCACGGTGCAATCCACCGCCACTTCGATGTAAGTATTCACCGTCTTCATCCGCGTCGTTCCTCCCTGTTCACAAACACCTCAGGACCGACGCACGCCCCCGCCCGCGCGGCGAGTTCGTAGATCGAACGATACGCCGTCGTCGCCGCAACCTCACCGGCGCGCACGCCCGGCACCTCCACCTTCGCCTCGCCAAACGTCTGCTCGCTCGCGAGCACGATCAACAACCGACGCGCCCGTGAAAACGCCACGTTGATGCGCCGGAAGTCCCGCACGAATTCCCCCGTGAGTCGCGCATCCGTGCGCACCAGACTCACGATCACCACATCGCGTTCGCTTCCCTGAAATTGATCCACCGTGTTCACGTCGCGCCACGGATCGAACCACTCCGGCGACAGGTTTTCACGTCTCAGCCGGTCGCGCAGCAAGCCAACCTGCGCCTTATAAAAACTGATCACCGCCACGCTCAACCGTTGCGCCTCCGGCTGCGCCGCCAACTCGGCGACGATCCGCGCACACGCCTCCGCCTCCAGGTAATTGCGCCGCGACGTGCCCACGCGTTCATCACGCGTCGGCCGCCCCACCGCGTCGCGCCCGGTGTCGAACCACACGAGATGCTGATGCGGTTCCAACCAGTTGCGTCCACGTCCGTCGCATAACCGCACGCCATGGTTTTTCTCACGCGCCAGCGCGGCCTCGCCATCGCCCGCCGCCAGCGGTTGGTCGGAGTAAAACAGATTCACCGCCTCCATGATTTGCGGATGCATCCGATACTGTCTTCGCAACCCGCACCGCACCGACTCCGGCGCATCACGGAACGCATGCTCGAACCATGAAGCCGTCACGAGGTCGCGAAACCGCTCGACCGCGTCGCGCGGCAGTTCGCAGTTCTCCACCGCTTCCTCGAAATGCTCGTCGCGAAACAACGGAGGCAACTGCCGATGATCGCCCACCAGCATGACGCGCCGCCCGAGCAACATCGGCAGCAACAGCTCCGGGGGCGTCGCCTTGCTCACCTCGTCGACGATCACCAGATCGTACCGTGAATTAAAACGCGGCGATGCCACAAAGTCGGGCTTGCCGGTCTCGTTGCACGTCGCGCCGACCACGTTGGCGTGTTTCAGATAAAACGCTTCGTCGTCCGTCGAAAAATCCTCCGGCGTGACACGCCCGCATCGCTCCGCCCATTCGCCGAGATACGCCATCCAACGTGCCTCGGTGGACAAATTCTGAACGTCCGGCAAATCACCCCGCACCGCCCGCCCCACCGTGCCCAACCACGCGCACAGATAACGACCCACCTCGCCCGCGCCGCCCTCGCGCCGCCGCGCGGTCGAAACCCATGCCGGTCGCACGTGCGGACTAGCCGGCAATCGCAGCAACGCCTGATCCACCGCAAGGTTCGCTTGCGACGCCACCAACACCCGCCGACCCAGTCTCGCATATTGCGAACACACCTCCGCGATCACGGTGGTCTTGCCCGTTCCCGGTGGTCCCCACAGCAACAGCAAATCCTCCAATGCCAACGCCTGTCCGACACAGTCCTGCTGCTCCGGATTAAGGCCCGGGCTTGGCATGGGCATCTTGCCCACGAGATCCGAACGTGGCATCGGCGTCCCTCCGATGGAATCGCCCTTCGCCTTGCTCACATCAAACAGCCACTCCGTCAGCCGCGGGTTCGCCGCCCGTCCTTCGCTCAATCGTCTCAAGCCATCGAGCTGCACGTCGAGCGCCGCCAACTCGCCTTCCATCGCCACGCGCAACACGCCCGTCTCCGGCAAACGCGGCGTCTCACGCCCGCCCGCCGAAAAGTCCACTTCAACCACCAGCCGCGCCTGCCCCATGTCGCCACTTGTAGGTTCGCAACGAATACGGCGAAATGTTCCCTGGGGCGCACGAGGGTCCTTGGGATCGGCGCCCACGCGCAGTTCCTCGTCCAAAAACCGTTGGCGCAACTTTCCCGTCGAGCGCACATCGCCCGGGTCTCGCAAATAAAACATCACCGCCCGTGGATTACGCGCATCGCACTCCGTGTAGGGGCAGGTCTCGCCCGCCTTCGTCTCGGCAATTTTACGCCGCCAATCCAGATACTCCCTCCACCGCGCAAGCGGTCCGCCCAACGTATCGCCTTCGCCCAATGCCGGCGTCAAGACGGCCATCGGCAGACCGCGCAAAAACGTCACCGCTTCGCCATCGCAATACGCCGGGCTCAGGCGTCCGCTCTCATACGCGATCTCGCCCGAGTACACGCGTTCGTTCTCTCCCACCGGTCCCATCGCAACCAGCTCGCGATCCACCACCACGAGCGCGCGGGTCGACTCATGGTATTCACAGACAAACGCCAGCCATTGCCCGTTGTGCGCTCCGGGAATCCGACTGCTGGCAAACGGCCTCAGAACATAACGAGGTTTCGCGGTCGGTCCCGCCACCTGCCGACGCATGACGATCATTTTCCGCACCGTGGAAAACTCCCGCGCAAGGTAACCGAGCACGCGACTCAACTCCACGGCGCGACCCGCCGCCGCTCCCGGCCTGGCTCCTGTCAGCAGCGCCGCCCAGCGCCCCGGCCGGCCCTGAACGGCCGCAAGATCAAGGTAGACCTTCATGCCCGCTGCATCGAAGTTGCCCGCAACGGATCGATCGCGGGAGGTGTGATAAGCAAAGGTCTCATGCGCAAAAGACCAAAACCTACCCACCCCCGCCTGCCCGTGGCAACAACCGGTCTCTCGGCAAGGTGCAGGGCCGTCGGCGCGTCGGGCGATGGCGCGCCGCATGACGCCCGAGAAATGGAAGGCAATCAGGCGGACGGCCCGCTGAAACAACGGGAAACGCGAGGACTCACCTGGCTTCGATGAGAATGGGGCCGCCGCCGGGCAGGGCGTGATAGCGTACGGCACCCTCCGAAACGGGCAAGGAGGCGGAGTGTTGGTCCTGGGTCACGCGCACCTGCGTCCATCCGGCGGGGACGCGTGTCACCAGAGTAAGCGGTTCATCGTAAAGCGCAGGATCGGCATCACTGCGGAGTTCGAGCCGGATGGCCCGGGTGTCGGTGCCGATCTCCCGCACCGAAGCGGAGGCGAAGGTGGTCTCGTACTTGTGTACCGAGATATGGTCGGTGATCCAGAGGTCTTTGCGGCGCGCCTCCAGTCCGTCGAGCATCTTGATAAATTCACCGAGGTCGAATTTGAGCCAGTCGCCGCCGACGCCGTGAAAGATGACGTATTCGTCGCCGCCGCGTACGGCGGCGTTGTCCACCGCACGCAGGATGTCGTCGGCCGTCTTGAAGTGAATGCCGGCGCCATGGCCTTTGAACGGAGGACGAAGAACGAGATGATGGCGGGCGATGATCGAGGCAATCTCCTCCTGGGTGACGGCGTGCTTCATCCCGCCCGGACTCACATAGGAAATCAGACGCGGACGCCTGCCTGGAAACACACGGTAAATGACGTCACTGCACCCGGCGATCACCTCTTCGGCGTGCTCGACGTTCTTGAAGGCGCCGGCCGTGGTGGTGTGGTTTCCATACACAACACCGGAGGCGGCGGGCGCCTCCCTTTCCCAAAAGGCCAGACGCGACCTATATTCACCTTTGCCAGGGATGATGTAGTAGGTGCCGGCCATACCGCGCTTCACAAGTTCGGGAAACACGTTGGTCACATGCGTCGGGCAGGCGTCGTCGAACATCATCATAAAGGCGGCCTTTTTGTCGTCTTTCCATTTGGCGATCCGGGTGGCGCCAGGTTTGGAGTCGGACTGTCCGGCTTGCGCGGCTTGAGGAAGCACGACCGCCATCGATGCAAAGAGGCAGAGACCGAGTGCGGTCAGCGAAATCTTGATCATACAGGAAACGAGTTGAGTTTGTGCCGGATGGCCGCCGTCAACCACGGACAGCCATTCGACGGGGTTTGGGTTGGACACAAACCATGCTCCTCCGGAAGCCGGACAAGACGAACACGATTCGAAAACCCAAGGGGTTCCTCATGATTTTGTTTGAACATCGCCGATGGCAATCGGCGGCGCCCGCAGGAGCGGACCGCCCTTTGTTTCAACATTGGGCTGAGCTTTTTGATGCATGACCGCTTCGCCCTTTGCGCGGGCGCGCGGGTTTGCATGGGCTCGCAGGCGAACCGGCTCCATCCGAATCACCACCGCAAACACTTCCTCATGGACACCCTTTCCTCATTGGTCGCCTATCGGCACCCTCCTGCGCAACCGCGCTCGGCGTTCTTTCAAGTCTGGGTGAATGGCGAAATGATCGATGCGCTCCACGCCGAAAAAGCCGACTTCGCCGTCTTCGAATGCTCAGGCTCCGTGGACGTGCTCGTAATCGCGACAAGCGAAGCGTCGGGCACCGCGATCCGGCCCCTGTCCACCGGTATCACACCATTGGTCGACAACCGTTCCGTCCGTTTCCAAATCGACGGGCCTCGCCACCTGTGTCTGGACATCCCGGACCTCAAGCCGCTGTTCATCTACGCCAACGCACCCGAAGTGGACAGGCCCTCGCCGAATGCTCCCGGCATGCACTTCTACGCCGCCGGGCGGATCCACGAGGCGGGCGAGATCACTTTGCGAGACGGCGAGACACTCTACATCGAGGCGGGCGCCGTCGTTCGCGGCAGTGTTCGATGCTCCCACTCAGACCGCGTTTCCATCCTCGGGCGGGGAATCCTCGATGGGGGCTATTATGACTACGATACGGGGGATCGCGTGCGATCCATCGTCTTCGACCACTGCACACGCATTCGGGTGAACGACATCGTGATGATCGAGCCCACCTCGTGGATGCTGGTCTTCGGCTGCTGTCGGGATGTACGGGTGGACGGACTCAAGCAAATCGGTTCATGCATGTCCTCCGACGGCATCGACGTGTGCGCATCGCGCGACGTGGTCATCGAGAACTGCTGCCTGCGCAACGACGACGACAACATTGCGATCAAGGCGGGCTCCTTCGAAAAAATCACCCACTGGCACGGCGATGTGGACAACGTGCTGGTGAGAAAATGTGTTTTCCTCAACGGACGGCCCGGCAATGTCATGGAAATCGGATACGAACTCCGCGCGGACCGCGTGAGCAACATCACCTTCGAGGATATCGACGTGATCTACGCGCATGGAGAGGGCGCGGTATTCTCCATTCACAACGGCGACCGCGCGGTCGTCGAAAACGTGCTCTGGGACAACATCCGTGTGGAGCACTACTGGGACAAGCTGGTCGATTTTCGGGTCGTGCACTCCCGTTACAACCGGGACCCCGAACGCGGATCCATCCGCAACGTCCGCCTGCGAAATATTCACGTGGCCCACTCCTTCTTCAACCCCGGCTGCAGCATCTCTCTGATCAGCGGTTACAGTCGGGGAAGCCCCGTCCGCCAGATCGTCTTCGAAGACTTTTTCCTCAACGAAAAGAAGGTCTACACCCCCGACGAAATCGAGTTGCACACGCGTAACGTGGAGGAGATCCGCTTCCTCTAGGGTCCTGCCGCGCAAACAACATAACCCGACCGGGACACGCGCACGAAGCCGGCATCCATTGTTTGAACAAAGATCCGAGCCATTTCGTTTTGCCCGGAAAAGCGCAGTGCCCCTCGAGGAGAAAAAAACTTAATCTTTCGGACGAAGCCGTCACCACCGGTTCCATTCGCGTCCCGCGACGGCCCGCCCTTCCCCGAAACAACCAAACGAGTTTGACCATGAACCACCACCACCCCCGCCCTGCCCTACCATCCATCGCTTCCGCCTTGGCCGTGCTTCTGCTAACTTCACAGGCGACAATAGCCCAAACCTGGACCCCCACCCCGGGCGGCTCCTTTGACTGGAACAACGACGCCAACTGGAGCGCCGCGCCCTTCCCCAACGCGGTCGGCGCCACCGCCAACATCGACGCCGACATCGCCGGCGACCAAACCATTCAACTCAACCAGGCCGTCACCGTCGGTACGCTGACACTGAACGACACCGGCGGCGCTCCCGACAGCTCCTTCACACTCGCCTCCGGCACCGGCGGCAGCCTCATCCTGCAACGCAGCTCGGGCAGCGCCACGGTCACGTTGGGCAGCAATGCGGGCGCCCACTTCATCTCCGCCCCCATCACGCTCAACAGCAGCGCCACCTTTTCCGTCAATAACACCGGCGCCTCACTCACCATCGGCGGAGTCATCAGCGGCGCCGGCAATCTCGCCAAGAGCAGCGGCGCCCTGACCCTGACCGGGGCCAACGACTTCACCGGCAACGTGAGCATCAGCGCCGGCGTTCTTACCGTCTCCATCGTCGGCGACATCGGCGCCGCCAGCAATCTCGGCGCGGGCAGCACCATCAACTTCGGCAACGGCAGCTTCGCGGGCGGTGGCACGCTGGACTACACCGGCGCCGGCGGCTCCTCGAACAAGGAGATCCGCCTCAACGGCACGAACACGTCGAGCAACTCAACGGGCGCCATCCTCTCCAACGGCTCCGGCGCCATCCAGTTCACCGACACCGGCGACGTCGTTTCCGGCACCTCCTCCAGCGGCGTCAAGACCTTCACCCTCGGCGGCGCCAACACCGGTGCCAATCGCTTCGACGGACGCATCAATCAGATCAACCAGGAAGTCCGCCTCACCAAGAGCGGCAGCGGCACCTGGATACTCACCGCCAACCACACCTACTCCGGCGTCACCACCGTCAGCGGAGGCACGCTCATCAACCAAGGCTCCCTCGGCAACTCCATCGTCACCGTCGCCAGCGGCGCCACCCTCGGCGGCGGCGGTTCCTTCGGTGGACCGGTCACCGTCAACACCGACGGAAAGCTCGGCGCCTACCAAGACAGCCCAGGCGTCATGACCATCGCCAACAACCTGACGCTCGCCACCGGCTCCGCGTTCAACTTCGCCCTGATTGCCGACTCCGCCTCCGCGATCAACCGCGGCGTCGCCTTCAACGGCGTGGACATCACCGGCTCCGGCATCCTCGACATCGCCGCCGGCACGACCCTCAATCTCGTGTTCAACGGCGCCGGCTCCACCGTGGACTTCACCGGCTCCTTCTGGACGTCCAATCAGAGCTGGGTGCTGTTCGACAACACCAACACGCCCACCATCGCCAGCTCCGCAATCTTCGACTCGATCACCGTGACCAACGACGCCTTTGGCAACACCCTCACCGGGGAAATCGGCGCCTTTTCCGTCGCCCAGGTGGGCGACGACATTTACCTGACCTTCACCACGGCCGCCATTCCCGAACCGTCCGCCTACGCTTCGCTGGCCGGACTGACGGGCCTCCTCGCCGTGGCTCTCCGCCGACGTCGGTAACCCCATCGCCTGCTCGATTGGCTCCCACCAGCCGGATGGTCCGCCATCCGGCTTTTTTGCGCCTGCGTCTTCGGGCACGGCACGGTTGACACCCGGGACCGCCTCCCGCCTTTGTTTAAACAACCCCATGCCCTCCGTCTCTTTGGTCCAGCAAGCCGAGCACGTCCTGAAACAGTGGTTGGACGCCGAAAAACTCAAACCGGGCGATCGCCTGCCCTCGGAGCGCGAACTCACGCGACGACTGGGCATGAAACACTACGCCTTGAACCGCGCGATGGCCCGGCTGATCACCGCCGGCCTGGTCGAACGTCAAGGCTACACGCTCTTCTGGCGAGGCGGCGGCAAGCCCGCCGACAGCTTCACCTGCGATCTGGTGGTCGCGCGCTATTCGGTGCATCTGCCCGGCTATATCAAGGTGGCCCGCGAGGCCGGCGTTGCGCTGACCGTGCATCGCTGGACTTCGCTGGAAGAGATGCTGTTCATTCTCCGCCGGCTTTCGGACCGCGCAGGCGATGCCGTGCTGATCGACCCGCCCGCGGGATTCCCGGTATCGGCCTGGTTGCCCGATGCACAAAACCTGATGGCCCGCGGGCTCGCCGTGGTCTGCGTGGGCCAGTCCGCCCCGGGAATATCATCCATCGTCAAGAATCACAGCCGTGCACTGGATTCCGCCGTGGAACACTTGCGGTCATGCGGCCACCGGGAACTGGGGCTGCTCACCGACGAACCCCTGACCCCCGTCGGAATCGAGGTGACGGAGTCATGGGGTTGGATTTGCCGAAAATACGGCGGCACGTCGTCGATCAAAAGAATCCACTATCATGACAGCGCCCGTCACCTGAGGGAGGAAGCCTCCACGGTCGCCGATCTCCTCACGAAAGACTGGTCGCGGGCAACCGCCCTGGTGGTGTTCTCGTCGGTTGATTATCCGGTGCAGCACCTCCTCGACGAGCTCGCTTCGCGGGGAAAGACCGTGCCCGGGGACCTGTCGTTGATTTTCCGCGGAGGACAACGCGGCCTGCTCATGACCACCCCTCCGATGAGCGTGGTGACATTCGATAACGCGATCGTTCAGGAGACCGCCTTTTACCTCGCGCGGCGAACCGCCCGAAAACTGAGCGGCACCGGCGCCCCTCCCTCACCGGTATGCATGCGCGTGGACCCTTTTCTCCAACTGCGGGGGTCCATCCTCACCAGGACGCCACCGTCGCCCGTTAAACCCACCGACTCCGCCGCGGCACCCGACGCATCCTCGTCCAACTTTGCGCCGCGACCCTACCCGATGGCGGCAACCGCCGACACATCCCGGTTCACCAAGGTGAACCTGTCTCCCTTCATGAACCGCCCCTTGCATTACCGCCGGGGATGGCTGGGCGACCTGCCGCTCAAAAA
>JANJTQ010000028.1 GCA_024711005.1 Opitutaceae bacterium
CATGGCCGTGCCGGCGCGCTCGAGGTCGTTATTGGCGAGACCGATGGTGCCGTTTATGTAAACGGGCCAGGTGATCTCGGGTCCGATGTAGGAGTAGGCGACGGAGGTGGCGCCGGGAGCGAGAAGCTTGGCCTCGTCGAGGGCGTTGATCCACATCTCCCAATCTTCGCCGCCCATGACGGCGCGGGTGTCGGCGATCTCGGTCTCGTTGGCGGGCTCGATGGTGATCTCGCTGACGATGCCCTTGTCGGTGTCGACGGTCTTGTTGGTGTACGACTGGCCGACGGGCTTGAGCGTGGACTTGTGGACGACGCCGGTCTTCGGGTGCGTGCGGCGCGGGGAAGCGAGGGAGTAGACGACGAGATCAACCTGGCCGAGATCGCGCTTGATGGCGGCGAGAACGTCGGTCTTGAGCTGATCGGAGAAGGCGTCGCCGTTGAAGTTCTTGGCGTAGAGGCCGGCTTTCTGGGCGGCGGTGGTGAAGGCGGCGGTGTTGTACCAGCCCGGGGTGGCGGTCTTGTCGGGCTCGGACGGGCGCTCAAAGAAGACTCCGATCGTGGCGGCGCCGGAACCAAAGGCCGCGGAGATGCGGGAGGCGAGGCCATAGCCGGTGGAGGAACCGATCACGAGGACTTTCTTGGGACCGTTCTTTACGGGGCCTTTGGCCTTCACGTAATCGATCCATTCCTGGACGTGCGCGGCGCAGCCGGCGGGATGGGCGGTGACACAGACAAATCCGCGGACTTTGGGTTTGATGACCATATGAATATGAAAGGTGGGAGGTTTCGGGGACGCGGGGCGGGGGGCAAGTAACAAAAACAACGGATATCGGCCGGGCGTCGAAACCAGCGGGAGGGCCGGAGCGGGTGTAAGCCGCTTCGCCGGGGCTTGATTTTCAGCGGTAGGCCGCCTGCTTGCAGGCGCGGTTCGGAGCGTGAGCGAGCTCACTGCCTACGCCGAAAAAGCCATTCCATAACCATCCTAGTCGGAGCCGAGGACCGTCGGACCCTCTGTACGGGTGGCAGTGTCTCCGCTTTCAAGCGTAACGGTGAAGGACCGGGCGTCGGCAACGGGCTGGACGGGCTTGAAGTTTACGCGGGCTTCGCCGGTCGCTGGCTCGACCGAAACCACGCCGGCGTTTACCGGGGCGGGATTTTGGCCGTCGACGATCCAGAGTTGATATTTTTGACCCGACCCGACCGTCGGGAGCTTCGAGACGACGAGCACGCCTTCTTGACGGTCGGGGTCCCATACGACGATCGCGCGGGCTTGCGGGGAACTATCGGTGCGGGAGGTGAGCGAGGTGACCTTGAGACGGGAGATATCGGTCTGGACGCGAAGGTCGGCGATGAGCTGCTCGGCGGTGGCGAGATGGTTCAGTTGGCCGCGCGAGAGGATACGCTCGGCTTCGAGCAGGTTTTTCAACGTGCCGGCTTCGAGGCGGGCGAGGCGTTCGGCTTCGAGGACGGATTGGAGTTCCCGGCGGACGTTGAAGCTCTTCCCGGCGAAGAAAAGGGCGGCGAAAAAAAAGCAGGCGGCGGCGGTCCAGCCGAGCCAGGCGGGCGGGACAAACGGAGGCGCGTAACCATCCGGGGCGGTCGGCGATGAGTTGCTCATGCGGTGGGAGGCGGTGGCTGAGTTGGGGGATTCAATCTTTCTCTTTCCTCTTTATCTTAATCTTTCTCGCCCGGGTCTGGCGGTTGGAAAGGACCGGACGCGGAACGGCGAAGAAAGATTACGATTAAGAGGAAAGAGGTGGGGAGCGGCGGAGCACGGCGACGAAATAACCGTCGGTGTTGTAGTCGGAAGGAAGGAGAGTGCGGGCGGGAGCGGCGGACGTGAACTCGGGATGGCCGGCGAGGAAGGCGTCGACCACTTGTTCGTTTTCGTGATGGCTGAGGGAGCAGGTGGCGTAAACGAGATTTCCGCCGGGGCGCACCAAGGGGGCATGGCGGTTGAGCAGTTCGCGCTGCAACGCGGAGGCGTCGGCGATGGTTTGCGGGGTGGTGCACCACTTGAGGTGAGGGGCCCGGCGCCAGGTGCCGCTGCCGCTGCACGGCGCATCGACGAGGACGCCGTCATAGGAACCGGAGGGCGTGGCGGAAAGAATGCGGATATTGGCGACGCGGGCACGGGCGGCGCGGGCGCCGAGTTCATCGAGCGCGGAGGCGCGGATGTCATGGGCATCAACGCGGCCGTTGGTCCCGATCAGCCGGGCGAGCTGGAGGGTCTTGCCGCCGGCGCCGGCGCAGGCATCGAGCCAATGACCGGCGGGCGGGGAGGGGAGTTGCGCGAGGAGGAGTTGCGAGCCGAGGTCCTGGATTTCGATGAGGCCGCGGGCGTAGGCGTCGGTGGTGGTGAGATCGGCTTCGGCGAGGACCTCGAGGGCGGTGGGCAGGACGGGGGCGGGCCGCACGGTCCAGCCGCGGGCGGCAAACTCGGCGAGGACGGGGGCGGCATTGTCGGTTTGGAGCCGCACCCAGAGAGGCGCGCGGGTGTGGAGAACGTCGACGGCGGGCGATTGGCAGGCCGCGGGGCAGTGGTCGGCGAACCACGACGGCACGAGAACGGCGGGATCGGCGCCGAGGTGGCGGGCTTTGTCGGCGATGGAGGACGGCACCTCGGGCCAGCCGGCGGTCCAGTGGGCGCGAAAAGCGCGGGTGGCCGGGGTGTCGGCGGCGAGCCAGGCGGTGGCGCGGATGGCTTCGTCGGGCGAGGCGGCGAGGAGCGTATCGATCCACGGAAGGTGGCGGAGCGCGGTGTAGAGAAGTTCCCGATACAGGCGGCGATCGCGGCTACCGAACCGTTTCTCGCGGGAGAGCAGTTGTTGCAGGCGCGACGGGAGATTGCGGTCGGACGTGACGTGCGGGCGCAGTGCGGCGAAAAGCGAGAGGAAGAACCGGCCCTGGCTGGCGGCGGGAGACGGGCGGTGTTCGGAATTGGTCATGGGCGAGGGCGGCAGGATTGGAAGGTCGGTGAAGTATAAACGAGACGGCCCTACGTCGTGACGTAGGGCCGGTTCTGCAACCGCGCCATGCACCGGGCGGGGCGGGGGGGTGGGTGGGATTTTAGAAACTGGCGAGCTCGATGCTGATGCTGAAGCTGGTGGAGCTGGCGCGGGTGTCGCCTTTACGGAAGGCGAGCACGTAGTCGATGAACCAGAGGTTGCGGACATTCTGACGGAGCGTGAACGACTGGCGGCTGAAGCTGCCGAGTTTGGAGTCATAGCGAACATTGACCAGCGCTTCGTAGGCTTCGTTGATGAGGTAACGCAGATCGAGGCTGTATTCGCGGATCCCGTCGATTCCGCCGGGGGGAATCACGGCCGCGGAGTCGGATCGCAGGTAGTCGGTGCCGACGCGGACGGACCAGACGCCGGCATCGCGGAACGTGACGCCGGTGTTGAGTTCGCGAACGGTGAAGTCACTTGGAGCGATGTTGGCGTAGACATCGAAGCGGAGCCAGTCGACGGGCGTGACAGCGAGTTCGGTCTGGATGGCGGAGAAGGTGTCTTCCCCGGACGGGCGGTCGAGGTCCCAGTCGGTGGCGACGTTCAACTCGGCGAGGTTGCGCGAGCCATAAACGGAGTCGCGGGTCTGGATGGCGTTGTCGATGCCGAGGCGCAGGGTGTTGGTCCGTGCGAGGGTGTCGATGTCGCGCCGGTCGCCGAGGCCGAGGGGTTGAAGATAAGTCGAGAACGGGGTTCGGTCGATCGGCGGGATGTAGGCCTGGCCCTTGTCGGCGTTGTCGATCACCCGGTAGGACACGTAGGGTTTTACGAGGTGGCGGATGCCATCGATCTTCCAGCGCTCGTTCTTGTAGCCATAGGTGGAGCTTGCCTGGAAGTCGGCGTCGAAACCGGCTTCGCCGAGCACGCGGGTGTAGTCGTCGCGGCCGCCGAGGGCGCGATCATAGTAGGTGAAGCGGGCTCCGGCGACGGGCTTGATCGAGAGCCATTCGCGCGGGGTGAAGGGGCGGGTGAGGGCGTAGTAGGCGTCGATGCGGTTTACGGGCTCGGAAAGGGCGGGCAACGATTTGTCTTCGAGGGAGGCGATGCTGGCGTTGACGCGATGGTAGATGCCGGCGCCCACTTCGACCGGGAGACCGTCGAAGCGGATTTCGGGCAGACGACGCTGGACGACATGGTAGTCGTTTGGCTGAAAACGGGTGAAGGCGGAGACGACGTAGTTTTCGCCGGTGTAGTAACCTTCGAGGAAATTGTCGGGCGTCTGCACGTCGCGGAAATCCCGCTCGCGGAAGTCGCGGATGACATCGGAGTCCGACCAGTAGTTGAGTTCGCCGAGGAGGGTGATGTTCTCGCCGACGGTTTGATAATGATCCCACGTGACGAAGCCGCGGTCGTTCGGGATGGGACTGCCGAGGATGTCGGGATCGCGATCACCCTGGTCTTTGATGTAGCCGCTGCGCAGCGAACCGCGGACGACGTTGTCGGCGTTTCTGAATTTATAGGACGCCGCGGGGCCAAACATCACGCCGCGCTTGGTGTAGAGACCGAGGTCGCCACCGAGTTTCACCGAACGGGTGAAGGGCGCGAGCAACCCGAGGTCCAGGCTGGCGCCGAGAGTAGAATCAAAGCCGGCGCGGGCGCTGACGTGGGAGATCAAGGGATCGTCGACCGATTGGTCGTAGATCGGGACGGGCAGGGGGCGGATCGGACCGATGCCCAGATAGGCATGTTTAGCGGTGACGCTGCTGCCGGGAATATACGTGATCGAACTGGCGCGCAGTGAAGGCGTGATCGGGCTCGGCTCCCAAAAGGTGGCGACGGCATCGTGCACGACGACCTTGTCGGGACTACCGTCCAGGCCGCTTCCGGTGACGTAGAACGGGGCCTCTCCGAGGCGAAAGTTCTTAACCGTGTAGGCGCCGGTTTCGATGTTGTACGTGAGTTCGTCCGCGAGCAGACGCTGCGCGCCCCGGGTGAGCGAGGCGCGTCCGAGGGCGCGGGCGACTTGGGTCTTTGGGTCGTAGGAAATTTGGTCGGCGAGCAGTAACGCATCCTCGTAGGTGAGCCGGGCGTCGCCGGTGAAGACCGTGCCGGCGTCGGTGATCTCGGTGCGGCTGGCGGTGATTTCGGGCAGGATGGGCGCT
>JANJTQ010000036.1 GCA_024711005.1 Opitutaceae bacterium
CGCGTTCGCCGATCACTGGGACACCAACACCGCCGCGCCCTTCACGTCCCGCGGAAAACCGTCCGCCGACTACGACGCGTTACTCAACACCCCGGGATACAATGTCGATGGTGCCGTGGGCTCGGCGCGCGACTACTACCAGGAGGTCTCGTACGGCCGGACGGATATTACCTTTGTGGTCAGCAACTGGGTGCTCCTGCCGGAAAACGAGGCCTACTACGGCGACAACGCCAACGAGGCCGTTGGAGAGCGCCGCGCCCGCATCCTTGCCCTTGATGCGATCAATGCCGCCGACGCGGCGGGATTCGATTTCGCCCAAGGTGACGGCGACGGAGACGGCTGGGCGGATCTGGTGGTCATCATCTACTCGGGGTTTTCCGAAGCCATCCCGGGCAATCCGTCCACCAGCCTCTGGCCTCGCAAATGGTCGTTGCCCACAATGGAAACGCGCGACGGCACGCGAATGCATCCTTTCGCCGCGACCAGTGCCATGCGTGGCGTGCAAGGTTCCTCCACGGGAATCATGCGCATCGGCACGCTCGTTCATGAGATCGGCCATCTCTTCGGCCTTCCCGATCTCTACGACCTCGGCGACACCACCAAGGGCATCGGCGCGTGGGGTCTGATGGCTTACGGCGGTTGGGGGAGCACTGCCGGTGTCTCGACGGAAAATCGGCCGACTCACATGGAGGCTTTTTCCAAGATGCTCCTCGGCTACCTCGACCCGCAGCCTGTTCACTCCTGCGCCGAACACGCCCTGCCCCGCCTCGGCTCCTCCGCCTCGGCGCACGTGCTGCGCGGTTCCTCCGAAGACGCCGAATATTTCCTGATCGAAAACCGCGGCGGCGCCGGCTTCGACAGCGGACTCCCCCCCGGGCTGCTCATCACCCACGTCGACACAAGCGTCGTCACCACCGGGAACAACTCCGCGGTCTTCAACACCCCCGCCCTTCGCGTCGAAGAGGCGAACGGCGGCGACACGCTCCGCACCGCCGCCGCCGCCAACAGCAATCACGTCTGGACAAACACCAGTGGACTTGCCGGCGGGTTTCACGATGCCACCGGCGATCCGGAGACCAACGCCATGAGGTACCAGCCCGGCACCGGCTATCATTACCTCCGCCACAACAACTCCAACTCCTACACCGGCATCGTTGCCGATAATTTTTCGGCCGTCGGCACCGTCATGACCTACCGGTTGCAGACCCGCGTGCCCACGGTTGCCCCTCCGGTCGCAACCTCGGCCAACTACACCGTCAACTGGTCCGCCGCCTCTTCGGCGATTCTCTACGAACTCCAGGAAGGCGTCGCCACCTCGACCGACACGTTTTGCGATGACGCGGAGTCGTTGTCCGCGATGCGCGACCACTGGCGGATTTTCGGCGCCGTCACGCGCAGTCTCCTCGACAACGCCACACCGGGAGGAACCGCCTGCTACGAACTCGCCGGCATCCTGCCCGGTCCCGACGAAACCATCCACACCGGTGACGACTACTTCATGCATTCCTATCGCGGCTTGGAGCTTCGCACACCCTTCACGATCACTTCCGGCTTCAACTTGAGTTTTAAATTCCTGTCCCGGCGGCTCAACGGATATGGCCCGCTTCAGGTCGAACTCACGAAGGACGATGGAGCGAGTTGGACGGCCATCGCCTACATTGATGGCTATGTCGCGAGTTGGACAACCGCTACGTTTACCTACGCGGAGCTTCAGTCGGCCGGGTTTGTTTCCGGCGACAGTTGCCGCCTGCGTTTCATCGCCAGCAGCGAACAACTCCAAGGCAGGTCCGCGTTCCCCGCCTACGGCTTCGCACTCGACGACATCCGGTTAACCGGCATTGCCCGCGACGCCACGACTTGGACCATGCTCGCGAACAATCTCACGACGACCCACCACGACATCACCGGGAAGCCCGACGGCTCGTCGTGGCGTTACCGCGTGCGCGCCTACTCCGGTTCTGTCTGGCGCGATTGGTCGCCGGACGCCGCCGTGACCGTGAGTTATTCGCCGCGCGCGGCGTGGCGACAGGCCTACTTCGGAACAACGGACAACACCGGACCGGCCGCGGATGACTACGATTATGACGGCGATGGTCTCGCCAACATTCTTGAATACGCGCTCAACAGTTCCCCGATCTCCGCGCAAGACGCACCACGGCCGAGCGTGCAAATCTCGGGCTCAAACCTGCAACTCTCGTTCCTCCGGGCGCGCACCGACCTGACCTATGGTGTGGAAGGCAGTTCGGATCTGATCAGTTGGACGACGATCGCTACCAACCCTGGCACAGTGAGCCTGGACACGCCCGTCACGGTCACCGACTTGGCAGATCTAAACGTTCACCCCCGACGCTTCCTGCGTCTCCGCGTTTCCGATTAAAGGCATCGGGCGACTCGCTTCACATTGGAGACAGGGCGAGACCATTGGGACCGCCGGGCTCGTAGCTCAGCAATCCCGGACGGCCCGGCGGTCCGTCCCTGCCATCAAAACCATCCATCACATGCGATGGACGACGGGTTACAGCCCACTTGGCGCAACTCACGTCTTTACCTGCCTGCGTTTTGCAGCCAGACCCATCGGCGTTGAAACGGCTTGGGTCTTCTGACGTAAGCCGTGTCGCTCCAGTGAAAAAACCGTCGGGTAAATTCCATTCACCATGCTGTTCCGAAAAACCGATAAACCGAAGACCGAGCTGCCCCAGAAAGAACGCGAAGCGATCATCGATCTGCTTCACCTCTGCCTCTACGCCGATTCGCATGTGTCGCTCCAAGAAGGCGAGTTGATCTCCGACATCGTCGAAACCATCGGCTGGGAACCCCACGTCTCGTTCGGCAGCTACGAAAGCCGCTCCATTGCGAGCGCACGCGCCGCCAAGGACAGCCCCGCCGCCAAACAGGAGTTCCTCGCCTTCGCCGCCGAACGCCTTCAATCGCCCGAATCGCGCGCGCTCGCGCTCGACCTTTGCCGGCAGCTCTTCTCCTCCGACGGTTCGACCGCCGCCAACGAAGCCGCCCTCCTCGGAGAAATTCGGACGGTCTTGAAAAAGTAATACCCGGGCGGAAGGACGGAACCTACTAGCCGTCGCAGAAGTGACGGCACCTCGCTCCGCGGGTCGGAACCTTTACACCCATTCTTATGAATCGCTTCCCCCTCCTCGCTTCCACCGCCGCAGTCCTCGTCACCCTCTCCGGATGTGTGACGCACACCGCTCCGATCACCACCACCACGACCGCGACTTCATACGCGTCGGACTTGGGCGACCAGACCACGGTGGCGCTCGATGAGATCGTCGTCTCCTTGCCGCTCCAGGGATCAAGCGCGACCTACCATAACCTTCACTTGGTGCTCGGGGTGATCATCAATCCCGTTGTCGAGCGCACTGATCCGAACTACTCATCCTCGAACGGCTACGCCTACGAAGCCGGAAACCTGGTTGGTCGACTGGGCCCGCGCATCAACGCAACGGTATCCGATGCGATTCTGGAACGCGGCAACCGCCATCAAAACCTGGCCGATATGAGCGCCATCCGAAAACAGGCCGTCTCGGTTGCCGAGGGCGTGCTGACGGAAGCGATGCGGAATTGGAAATACGCCGCCGACTACAAAGTGGAAGTCGTCGTCCTGAACAGTTACTGGACCGATTCGGCGGTCGGTCGCCTTCCCCAAACAGCCACGGTGCGTTGGTGAGCGTTGGCATTGTGCCGTATGAAAACCTGTCCTCGCTGCAACGAATCGAGTGACGACCAGTTCGACTCTTGCTGGAAATGCTCAGGGCCTCTTCCCGCAGGAAACGGGCTCCCTGCGCCGTCCCACTCTGCCTCGCCGGTCAGACCTCGCAAGCGGGCGGCCTTTAAGATTTTCAGAGGAGTCTTCATCACTTGGGAAGGGCTTTGCAGCGAGGCCGCCGAATTTGCATCCACGGTGGGCCCGCAAAACCTCATCACGATTTCTCACTCCGAAGACCAGGGCGACGGCGTGATCACCGTCTGGTTTTGGACCGACGCGGTTTGATCAATACTCCGCATAACAAAAGCGTAAGCCCGACCGGAATCACCATGAAAATCCCCCGACTGCTCGCTCTCCTTCTAATCATCGGCTCGGTCTTCGCTCTATCAGGATGCCGTCCGGTAACGCCCGAGTTTACTCCATGGATGAATCTGCAGGAGTTCTCCGAACTCCTGGACCGGTATGAAAAAAAGGAGGATGGGATGAATTACTGGTCGCAAGGTCACTGGGTCACCGCGGTCGAGGGCCGCTGGGAAGCCCGACGGCAGCACCCGTTACAGCGCCGTCTGGCACAAAACCGAATAACCACGGCTTCCCAGTGACACAGTCGGGCACTCGGAAAAGGGTCATCCCGAATATCGTCGCCATCCTTCGTCCGCACGACAGCGCTTGCCCGCTGGATTGAGCCCATTCAGTGCGGCGAGCTCTCGTCTCTTTTGAGGTCAGGCCCCGTCGCGTCGCCTCCGCTTACTATTGTCCATATCACAGCGTCTCCATAGGGACTGGTGAAAATCTGCTTCCTTGAAATAGACCTAACTTCACTCATCCTTTGGTTATGCCAGCAATCCAAAGAAAGCTCTCCCGATCCCGGCGCGTCTCCGCTCAGACAACCATTTCCCCTGCATTCCAAACGACTCTTACGGCCGAGGCCGTGCGCGCGCTCGGCCTCAAACCTGGCATGAAACTCAGCCAGACGGTCGAGGGTAACCGCCTCATCCTGGAACCGCTTCAGGACGTGGACTCGCTCGCCGGCTCCCTCGGCAAGGGCCGCGCCCCCGTGTCCATCGATAAAATGAACCAGGGAGCCAAAGCCGCCATGGCCAAGGCTGGTCATCGCAGATAGCCACGATGTCCAAATCCATCGCCATCGATGCCAACGTGATCGTCCGCTATCTGACTGGCGACGACCCGGTGCAATCTCCCGCCGCGACCGACCTGTTTCGCTCCGCCGGCGCCGGGCGCGTACACCTCATCATTCCCACGCCGATCATCCAGGAAACGGTGTATGTATTGGAAACCTTCTACGACGGTACGCCCGAGACTATCGCCCCCAAGCTCGTCTCCTTGCTCGCGCTCCCGGGGGTAAGCAACCCCGACGCCCGATGGGTGCTCGACGGCATTCAATGGTATCGCGCAAAAAACGCGGACTTCGGCGACGCCCTCCTCTGCGCCTACGCCCACCACCACCACTGCGAGGTCAGCACCTTCGACAAAACCTTGATCAAAAAATTCACCGAGGTGTCCGCGTCCGAACCGCCAAAGTCAAAGTCTGCCTAAACCGCCCGATCATAAGGCATGGTCTCGCGAACAGACCGAAATCAATTCGACGCGCATGTCTTCGTGGGAGCGAGCTTGCTCGCGATTCCGATCCTCGTGAGCAAGTGGCGGACTGTCGCTCACGCTCGAGACACTCCCACGTTCAGCCTTGCCAACGGACGATCGCCCGGGCGCTGTCCAAACGACCTGAGTCAATAATCCATCCGCTCCGCATACGCCCCGAACTTCTCCATCACGAAGTCGATGTCTTTGTCTCCGCGTCCGCTCAGGTTGACCAGGATCGATTCGTCGGGCCGGTCCTTGGCGAGCTTCAGCGCATAGGCGACCGCATGCGCGCTTTCGAGCGCCGGGATGATGCCTTCGCGACGCGAGAGCCGGAAGAAGGCCTCGATCGTTTCATCATCGCCCGCCGTGCCGGCGATCGTGCGTCCGCTCGTGAACAGGTGCGCGTGCTCCGGGCCCACCGACGGATAATCGAGTCCGCTCGCCACGGAATACACCGGGCCGGGTTCGCCCTTGTCGTCCTTGAGCATGATGGAATTGAAACCGTGCATCACCCCTTCCTCGCCATAACTGAGACTCGCGGCGTGATCGCCCAGTTTGGCGCCGCGTCCATGCGGCTCCACGCCGTGCAGGCGGACAGGGTCGTCAAGGAAGGCCGAGAAAATGCCCATCGCATTCGAGCCACCACCCACGCAGGCGACGACGTTGTCGGGCAGTTCACCGGTCATCTCGATAAACTGTTCGCGCGCCTCGATGCCCACCACGCGTTGAAATTCGCGCACCATCAGCGGAAACGGATGCGGCCCCACCACCGAGCCGATGCAGTAAATGCTGTTCACCGGATCGGCGAGGTAAGCCTGAAACGCGGAGTCCACCGCCTCCTTGAGCGTCCGCGCGCCAAAGGACACCGGCACGACTTTGGCGCCGAGGATCTTCATTCGAACGACATTGGGATGCTCCTTGGCGATATCCACCTCGCCCATGTGAATCTCCACCGGAATGCCGAAGTAGGCGCCGGCGGTGGCGAGGGCCACGCCGTGCTGCCCCGCGCCCGTCTCGGCGATGAGCTTTTTCTTGCCCAGAAACTTGGCCAGCAGCGCCTCGCCCATGCAGTGGTTGAGCTTGTGCGCGCCAGTGTGATTGAGGTCCTCCCGCTTCAGATAAATGCGGGCGCCGTCGATCGCGTCGCTGAGATTTTTGCAGTAATAGACCGGCGTCGGCCGCCCCTGAAAATGCGTGCGGATCGAGCGTAGTTCTCGAATGAAATCATGACTCCGGCAGATCCGATGATAGGCGCGATTGATCTCATCCATCTGCCGCTGAAGCTCGGGCGGAATGAAGGAGCCGCCGAACTTGCCAAAGAAGCCCTTGGCGTCGGGCTGGGTGCGATGAGCGGGAAGCGAGGGTTGGGTATTACTCATGTGAAACAGGCCGGGGTGAATCACCGGTGGTTGTAGCCGTCGCACGCGGACGTGCGCCATGCCTCGTCACCCTCCGTGTGCATACAGTAGGCGAGCTTATTGACTGATTCACGGTCCTCTTCCCGCACCGTTGAGACGCGGTCAACTCACGACGACACTTGAAGGTCGGCCGAAGCGTCCGTGTCTTCCGCGACTTCGCCGGCCAACGCTTTTTCCACCCAGCGCTTGATTCGCAGCAGTCCGTCCCGGCGCTTCGGATCATCCGGTTTCATGGTGCCCAGCAGGTTGATCACCGTCGCCGCATAATCGTGTGCGTTGGCGGACATCAGGGTCTTAAGCTCGAACGGATTAATCTCGCCGCGACGAATCATCTCACGTGCTTCGCGTTCGAGTTCCATGTTGGTGCCACCGGGTGCGTCCGGACGATCGCCCTTCCCTTGCGGACGCCCACCGCCACCGCCGCCACCCTCGCCGTCGCTCGAACGCGCCTCCTCTTTGCCACGCGGTTGATGTTCCATTTGCGAAGGGTACTCCTTCCCGTCGCGACCGGTTACTTTTTCCGGCCGGACAATCTTGCCCGACTGGGTCAATTCCACGCGACGTTTCCGCACGAGTTCGACCGACACCTTGCAGATCTCCGCGATCACCGGATTCGCGCGGTCCGACCATTCCTCCAGCGCGATCTCCACCGCGTTACGCTTGTCGGCGTTGTTACGATAAACGCCGTTGGTGGCGTTGGCGCCGAGAGCGTGTCGGAGCGCATCGCTGCGCCCGCCGGGCTGGACCTCCGCGAGGATCGACGGCAGACCGGTGCGTTTCGCAGCCAGGTAACGATGAAAACCGTCCGCGAGCCAATAGGTGGCTCCGTCAAAATAGACCGAGATCGGAGGAAAGACCGTGCCGGCGGCCATCTCATCGGCATAACTCTCAATGGCTTCGTCGTCCGTTTTCACCCGCGCCTGGGTGCCGCCGTAAACATCGATCAAATCAAGGGAGAGAGTCTGGGTCTGCATAAGGAAAAAGGGGCCGGTTCTGGAAACGGACACCCGCATCTGCAAGGGCAAAACCGCCGGGCTCCGAATGAGCCGACAAACCCAGCGCGGCGTTTGCCTCCGCGCCTGGCAAGAAACCGGCCCGGTCAGTGGCTCGCGTCGGAAAGGCCGACGTTCTGGATCGGCCCGATCGTGGCCAACCCGACCTCGTTTTCTTGGGCTGTTCCGACCAGCTCTCTTTCCCTCACGCCGGCGGCATCCACTGGCAAGGAGGCTTGCGTCAACCTGCCTGTGTCCCGGCCAAATGCGCCGGTGATCACGCGGGTAAGCTTCGGTAAAAAATAAGAGGACACCCGATGGGTCAGCACGAGGGCGGTGATCAGGCAGGCCGGAATCGCGAAATACAGGGCTAGGATCGGGCCGGAATGCGCCGGATGCATCACTTTGTAGACACATCTGATCAGGGCGGTCAGCAAAGGTTCGTGTGCCGCATATACAAAAAAACTTGCGGCTCCCAACGAGATCAGCACCTGCCTCAAGATTGCCGGACCGGCGAGGAACTTGGTCGAGTAGAGACACGAAACGATTCCCAACATCACGGCGGTTCGCTGTACGTAGGGATACAAAACCCCGTCAGCCCAAACCGTGTTCGCCATCAACGTAATCCCGTAAGCGACGAAGGCCGCCGGCCCAAAACGGTCGAGTGAAAACAGGGACTTCCGGGCGTGCCCCAGATAACAACCGAGCGAGTAGAACAGAACGCCCACGGGCTCCGGCACGCCAAAATCGATCCAGACGAAGAACCACACGGAGAACAAAAACAGCATGAACGGCACGGGGACCCGCTTGTTGAGCTGATGGATCACCGGCGTCAGCAAAACCAGAATCATCAAGTCACGGATGAACCAAAAGTGATACGCAATCGGCCGGCACCCGATTCCCAAAATCGCTTCCGCATATTCGAAGCTGCTAAAGTCGGCCACAAACGTGTTTTTCCCGGTGAAGAGTCCCCGGGTGACCGACCAGCTTTGAGCCAGGGCAATCACCGACAAAGTCAGGAGGTTCCAGAATAGAAAAGGGACCAGCAACGACTTGGTTCGGGACTTCACTTTGCCCCAGTAGCTTCCGATTGACCACTCGATCCCCCACATGAAAAGGTAACCCGAGATGAGAAAAAACAGAGGGACCGCGATCCGGGCGATTCCTTCGGAGATGAGGTACTGGACAAATTCGGACAGGCGATAATTCACCGCGGTGTCGCCATTCGAAAACGCCTCCGCCGCGATGCGGGAATGGATAAAGACCACGCCCATGATGAGAGGAAACCTTAACACCCCAAGCCGTAGCGATGAATCGCCCGGGAGCCCTATGATCGCCTTTGACTGTTGCATAAAAATGGCGGAATTAGCCGCACGCGCACTGTAGCCAATCCGGGGGAGAGGTTCCGTTTTTTGAATGGGGTGCCACCTTTCTTTCGGAGCCGGGCCGATGCTTCCGAAGAATACCCTTCCCCAAGTGACCCCAGGCCGTGTTTCGAAATAAACCCGGCCAGCGGAAGCGAGAAAGGGGGCTCGGCTTTTAGGTCCGACGACCTCGTCGGGCTTGATCGGCACGCTCGCCCAACCGACCCGACGAGGTCGTCGGGTCTCCATCTCGGACGCCGGGCGCAAGACTTAACAGAGCATCCGTCCCGACACCGTTCTACTCGACCGCGAGGCTCGTCCCTGCTTTGAGTTCATGACTTTTCCCCATGTCATCTCCCGCGCCCATCCCCGTCATCCTTGATACCGATATCGGCACCGACATCGACGACACTTGGGCGCTGGCGCAGCTTCTCCGCTGTCCGGAACTCGACCTCAAGTTGATCCTTACGGCGAACGGAGATGCGACCTACCGCGCGAGCGTCACGGCACGTTTTTTAAGTGTCGCCGGACGCACCGATATTCCGATCGGCCGTGGAGCGAACTCATTTCCCATGACGGGAGGGATGAACCAGGAGCCTTGGATAAAAGGCTACGATCTGACGCAGTATACCGGTGAGATTGTCGACGATGGCGTGGGGCGAATGATCCGTCTCATCGAGGACTCTCCCGTGCCGGTGACGATCATCGCCATCGCGCCAGCCGGCAATCTCGCCGAGGCGCTGGCCCGCTCGCCGGGGATCGCCGCACGCTGCCGGTTGGTCGGTATGTTCGGCAGCTTTGACGTGGGTTACAGCGGCGGTCTTCCCGCCAGTGCCGAGACCAATGTCCGCGAAGCTCCCTCCGCCTTGCGAACGGTTCTCGCGGCGCCGTGGATGGACGTACTCATCACACCGCTCGACACCTGCAACGCAGCGGTTCTTGACGGCGATAATTACCATCGTATCTGGTCCGCCACGGGCGACCCGATGCTGCGGGCGTTGATTGAAAACTACTGCCTCTTCGCACCGCTTGTGCGTTGGATGCACTGCGATTTTTTCGCACTTCGCTCGACCGTGTTGTTCGACTGCGTGGCCGTGTATCTCGCCTATGCGGAGGACTTCGTCGAAACGGAGACCCTCCGCTTTCACGTCACGGACGACAGCTTTACCGTGCGCGATGAAACAGCCGGCGAATTCACCGCCCGCGTTGCGCTTCGCTGGAAAAATCTTGCGGCATTCAAGGACGATCTCACCGCGAGGCTGCTGAACGCCCGGCAAACCGCACCGTCCTGAAAAATCGCGGTCTGGCGTCGCATGAAATTCATGCGCCCCGGGATATCTCTCACTCCGGCTTCGCGGTGGGTGCGCGCCATGCTCGTCACAGGCTGCCTGTTGCTCGCGAGCTGCGCGATCCGGCCGTCGTTGACGACGACCGACTGGCATACGATGGAGCTCGGTCTCTGCGAGGACTATCCGGAGGAAACCCGTTCGATCGAGGCCGCCCGCAAGGATCTGGAAACGGCGCACCGCACCGGCGCACGGGTGATCCGCATCGCCTTTGGATGGGATGCGATGGAGTCCGAACGCGGCCGCTACGATTGGAGCTTCTGGGATGACTTCGTGCGCATGGCGGTGGATGAATTTGGCATCAGGCTGATCCCTTATGTATGCTATACGCCGCAGTGGGCGGCCTTGGACGATGGGGAGGATTTTTGGCGTTCACCGCCGCGAGACCCGCAGGATTTTGCACGGTTCATGACCGCGCTCGTCGGACGTTACAAACACGCGATCCATTCGTGGGAATTGTGGAACGAACCCGACAATCGCGCTTATTGGCTCGGCACGCGCGAGGAGTTCGCAGCCTTGGTGCGCGCCGGCAGCCAGGCGGTGCGCGCCGCCGATCCGCACGCCACCATTGTCCTTGGCGGCATCGCGACCGAGACCGATTTTCTTGAGGACCTCTTCCGCGTCGATCGCATCGCGCCCGCCGTCGATGTGGTGAATCTCCACAGCTATTTCGAAACGTGGCATCCCGACGCGATCGAATCCCTGCCGGACTACGTGAGCCGCGCATCCGAGATCGTGCGCGACCACGGCGAGAACGAACCACTCTGGATGGCTGAGACGGGCTACAGCTCCGTGGGCGGGAGGGCGGTTGTATCGGAGGTCTACCGCGCGCATCACCGTGGTGAACACACGAACGAAAGCCAGGCGACGGCCTTGGCTCGGACGTTTGTGCTGGCACTGGCGACCGGCGAACTGCCGTTGGTCGCATGGTATCGGATCAATGATCTGCCAACGAACGAAGAAGTGATCGGTGACGACAACAACCGGCACCTCGGCATACGCTCGGTAAGCGGCGCGAACAAACCCTCGGTCGCGACCTTCGCGATGCTCACACGCTGGTTTGAGCAGCCTTACCGCATCCTCAAACCCCAGGTGCGGCTCTCGAACGCAAGCGATTCCTCCGCACAGGTGCATGCGTTCGCCCTGCGCGACGGTCGCCAGGTGGTCGCCGCGTGGCTCGGCACACCATCGCCCTCGTCGACGCCGTCGTCCGCTCCTCAATTCACGGCAGAATCGCTGCCTCCGGATACCCGTCGTGCGCGCGTCCGCGTAACGCTGCCCAGAACACGCGAGACTTCGATGCTCGTCACCGACGCCCTCGGCAACCCGGTCAGCGACGATCGGGTCAGCCGGCGCACCATCGGCGGCGCGGGCGAACTCTCATTGGAGCTCCGCGGGGGAGAACTGATTTTTTGCGAACTGCCGTTCTGAATCGTGACCGGCATAACGGCGCTGTTCGCGTGATACCCCGGTGACCGAAGGCCATGCGCGCCCCCATGCCCGAATCGGGAATGTCACCTCTGGCACGACCGCCGGGCCACGCTACATTCAGCCATGAGCACCACCACCCGCCTGCGCATCAGCAAACTCGACGACGCCACCGACACCGCCCACTTGGAAAAGGCACTCGAAGCCGTGCCTGGCGTGAAATCCGTCGAGATCGACCCGGAATCCAACGAGGCCATCGTCGAACACGAAGGTGCCGAGCCTCGTCAGCTCACCCAAGCGCTCCGCCAGCAAGGCTACATCTCGGAGATCGCCGCCTAGTTGACCGTCGGCCTCGGTCCTTCTTCGCCGCCGCGTTTTATCGAGCGGTTGAATCCCGGCGGGATTAAAAAAGCAGTGCCAGCGGGAGCGGGCGGGCTCAACCGCTGGCACTTAGACGGCGAACCGTCATCAGTCACGGCGCGGGTGGCGGAACCTCGGCCGGACTGGCAAGGCACAAAAGCACTCAACCGGCCGGCGCTGTCAACGGAGCAAATCACTTAGCCAAAAGATTGAGTCGAAGGCGGAGTAGCGGGGTAAGATGGCGGGCAGCTTTCGGTGGTGAATAACCAAGGAATACACGGAGGGTATTTCGCCGGGAATGAAACACCGAAAGCGGCCGTCAGATTACCTCGATACGACCCTCTCGGCTGAATTTTTACGGCTTGGCCAAAAATGCCGTCAAATGCGGCAGCTTTTGGCTGGTTGGAAGATGGTCAAAAAACCAACCTCGTCATCTCAGCTGCTACCTCGGGTGCGGCACCACTCAGGAGGATTTAATGATTGAAATCTCGCCGTTGCGCTCCAAGCGCGCCGAACGCACCGCTTCGGGTTGATCAAGGCCACTGAGACGAAGGTCCTCCTCCAAATCGTGACGACTCAGGCTGTGACGGCGCAATATATCGGCGTCCACCTTCCCGTTCTCAATCAGTTGCACGGGCGTCCCCTTCACCAACACGCCGACAGAGTGAAATCGGGCGGCGAGAAACGTAAGCATGCGATGAAGGAGAATCAGCCCGAACCCGACCGCGATCGTCGGGACGAATGCGGCGCTTCCGTTGATCGCACGAGCCAGGGTCGAGGCAATGATCAGCGCAAGGAGAACATCCAGCGTGTTCCGTCGGGCGAAAAACCGCTTGTGGGCAATCCGTAGCATGAAGAGAGCGGCAACAAACACGATGAACGCCCTCCCGAACATCTGGCCCGTCGAGAGTTCCTGCGGCTCGATATTCAGGCCAAGCAAGTGTTCAAGGAACAGATAAAATTGCTGCATCATGCCGGCCATCGACCGCCCCCTGCCCGCCTAGTTCAGTTGGTGTCGCCACGCATGAAAACCGGCCGGCTCCGCTCATCGCGGACTGATGAGGACCATCGAATCGGCTTTTAACCGGAGCACGCGTCCGGTGCGGGTTTGCCAGCCAGAGGAGGAGTCCCTGTCTTCCGCGGTTTGTCCATGAACGCCTCCACGTCTCTTGCACCCAAGCATGCCAATCCTGCGGTCGTCGGCCTTGCCGGCTTCGGCCTCACCACCCTGCTCCTGCAGTTCCACAACGTGGGATGGATGGGCTTGGGACCGGTCATCTGGGTGGGCCTGATCTTTGGCGGCGGCGCGCAGCTCGTCGCAGGCTTCCAAGAGATGAAGACCGGCAACTCCTTCGGCTATTGCGCGTTCACCGCCTACGGCGCGTTCTGGATTTCGCTGTGCCTGATGTTGCTCGGCAATCACTTCAAGGTGTTCGAAGCCAGCCATCACGACGTGGGCTGGTTTCTCATCGCCTGGACGTTGTTCACGGCGATCTTGTGGATCGCAGCGATGCGCATCCACGGCGCGATGGCATGGACGTTCACCCTGTTGATGATCGGCTTCGTGTTGCTCGACGTGGGACATTTCGTCGACCCGGTGTTCAACAAGATCGCCGGCTTCGAGCTGATGATCTGCGCCTTGGCGGCCTGGTATATGATGGCCCGCATCATCTTCAACGACGTGTTCGGTCGCGAAATCCTCCCGGCCGGACGCGCTTGGATCACCGGCACGGCACCGAAGCCTGCCACTGTCACGAAAGCGGACCGCCAAGGTGCGACTTACAACACACCGGTGGACAGCATCGTCGTGAGCGACGACGGCGAGCGACCCGCTCGCGGCTGACGCCTTGCCTGCCAGACGGGCCCGGGGCGGTGGCCCCCACAGCTTCTTTTGCAATATACATCCCCTGAGCAAGCTCCGGGGAATTTGAAATACAGCCGCTGCTTCAGCCAAGCCGAAGCAAGTTTTTGGGTAGTGAGTAGCGATAAAGGGAAGCAAAAAGGATCGAAGGAGAGGAGGACAGCGTGCCTCGGTGAATACGTGGCCCCGTACCTGAGTTCTCGCTCAACGGGTTTGACTCCGTAAACGTTTTCGTAAACGATTTCCGACGTCGGCAGTTCCCTCCGACGATTTACCCTTCTTCGACCTTACCCTTAACAGGCCGAAGCGTACCCCAAACTCCCCATCCCCATGCACTCGTTCCTCCGCTCCTTCGCGGCCAGGCCGCTCGTGTCCGCTTGCCTGCTCGCCCTCGCAACCAGCCTTCTTCCCCTCCATTTATCGGCTATCAATGCCCCGACCCTGCTCACGCCCTCCCATAACAGCCTCGGCTATGTCGCCAACCCTAACTTCACCTGGAGCACCGTCAGCGATGCGGTCAGCTACGATATCCAGATATCCTCCAGCACCACCTTTTCTTCCCTTGTCGCGGAAGGGACCATCGAGATCACCCGCTTCGTTCCAAAGGCTCCTCTCTACACCGCCAACCGTTTCTGGCGCGTCCGGGCCACCGATGCCAATGGCGTGACAAGCGCCTGGTCGTCCACGTTTGTCTACCAACTCCGTGCGCCCGCCTACACGCAGAACATCCCCGCGAATGCCAGTCTGACCGACATCCGATCAGCCATCGCCACGGCGATCGCCAACAAACCAGCCACCGTCGTTTTCGCCGCCGGTGCGACCTACACCGTCAATCCCACCGACGCCTACGTCGTGTCCCTCACGGACGCCCAGGACCTCATCATCGACGGTAACAACGCCACCTTCATCATCGAGAATCCGAAGTCGGGTTTCATTCGCATGACGAATTGCCAGCGCGTCGCCGTCCGCCGCCTCAAAATCGATTACAACCCGCTTCCCCATTCCGTCGGTATCGTCGAAGGCATCAACTCCACGACCGGTGCGATCACCGTCCGCCGCCTGCCCGGTTACCCGGACTTCGATGCCCCGCATATGATCGCCAACTGGTCTTGGGGATCCCTGCTCGATCCCACTCACCGCGGCTGGCTAAAGCCCGGCGTGCGCAACCTCTTCAACTTCGACAAAACCTCCGTCACGCAATCCCCCACCGACTCCGACGTTTTCACCTTCAACCTGCTCACCGCGTCCTACTCCGGCGAGTTCACCCTCAACGACCGGCTCATCGTCTTCGCCCGCGCCAACGGACAGGAACTCTGCGGCGTCACCAGCGAATGCCGCGACATCACCTTCGACCGCATCACCAACTATGCCTCGCCCGCCGGCCATTATTCGCTCTTCGACACCACCGAGATCAAAATCCTCGACTGTCATTCGCTGAAAAAGAACTCCACCCGCTGGTTCGCCGGCAACGCCGATGGAGTCCACTCGCGCGCCAACCTCCTCGGCCCGTGGGTCGAAGGTTGCTCCTTCGAGGGCACCGGCGATGACGGAATCGCCCTCTACAACAAGGGACTGTTCGTCCTCGGCCAGGACACGACCACTTGGAACAAGCTCACCATCTCCGGCGGTGCGCTGATGAATTTCAAACCGACGCATATCTTCCGCGTTTTCAATCCGCGCGACGGCACCCTCGTCGGCGGCGCGTTCACGGTCGCAACCGTGACGGCCAACGGAGCCAATTACGATGTCACCTTCAGCCCCGCGCTCACCACGCCACTGGTCTTCAACCAGACGGACCCCACCCACAACGACCAGCTTTTCAACGTCTCCCGTCGCAACTCTTCGTTCGTGATCAAAGACAACCTCTTCGACGGCGTCCGCCGCTACGGCACCGCCGTCCGCTCGGCCGGGGGAATCATCCGAGGCAACACCTACAAAGGAGCCTCCAAGGCAGCCGTCGTGATGCTCAACGAACCCGACACCTGGCACAACGGTCTCTACAGCCTCAACAACCTCGTCACGGGCAACACCACCGAGAACTGCGGGTTCGATTCGTCCGCGTCGGACTTCGGCGATATCACCGTCGTGTTTCGCAAGCTCGGCGGCATCTCGCCCACCCGCGCGCACTCCGGTCTCATCATCGAAAACAACACGATCAAAAACTGGAGCCAGCGCGGCATCTCCCTGGAAAACTCCGCCGGGTCGACCATCGTGAACAACACCTTTGTCTCGACCCAAAGCGGCTTCGCCCTTCCCGGCCAGAATCACGGAATCTACGTCAACAACACCTCCGGCACGATCGTCTCCGGCAACGACTTCACCGCCGAAACCCGCTCCGTCACCGCCGCGGTGACGGTGACCGGCAACAATGATTAGGAGGGCCTGCCTGCGGGAAACTTCAAACCCCGCCGAAGCAGCTTTTGCGGTTGAGCTGCTCCGGGCTGGCGCTTTTGCGGGCCAAGCCCAACATCCGTCGTTCACGTCTTCACCGCCCGACAATATCGCAACCTTCCGCGAACCCGCCTCCGACTTTCTTCCATGACCTCCGTCTCCGAGCCGTCTCTTGTCACTCCGCTTTGGCCAAATGGCGCCCCCGGCGCACTCGGCTCTTCGCCCGACGATATTCCCAAGCTCACCGCGTTTTTACCCCCCGCCGAAAAACGAAATGGCGCGTCGATGCTCATCCTTCCGGGCGGCGGTTACAGCCATCTCGCGCCTCACGAGGGCAAGAGTTTCGCCGACTGGTTGGTCACCCTCGGCATCTGCTGTTACGTGCTTCAATACCGACTCGGAACCCATGGTTATCGGCATCCCTGCATGCTGCAGGATGCCGCGCGCGGTCTGCGCCTGGTGCGCGGCTTCGCCCGGCGCGACGGACTCGATCCGGCCCGCATCGGCATCATCGGTTCGTCGGCGGGCGGACACCTCGCCTCGACGTTGCTCACGCATTTCGACCTCGGCCAGCCCGATGCGTCCGATCCCGTCGAACGCGAAAGCTCCCGACCGGACCTCGGCATTCTTTGTTATCCGGTGATCAGCGGCGTGACGTTTCCGCATCAAGGCTCCTTCGACAACCTGCTCGGCGAAAAATATGGGCACGAGCTCGTGCGGGAGCTTTCGAACGAGTTGCACGTCACCGCACAAACACCGCCCACGTTTATCTGGCACACCGCCGAGGACCCCGTCGTACCGGTGGAAAACGCGTTCCTCTTCGCGTCCGCCTTGCGCAAAGCCTGCGTGCCTTTCGATCTTCACATCTATGAAAAAGGCCGCCACGGCCTTGGCCTTCGGGCGAACGACCCGGCGGCTCCACCTTGGGACGCCGACTGCGTCTACTGGCTGCGTCAGCGTGGCTTTCTTAAGACGTGATCGCTCCGGCAGACGCGGCCATACGCGTCTACGCTCCGGCGGACGCGATCAATCCCGTCTGCCGCAGCGCTTCGTAACACGCGATGCCCGCCGCCGTGCTCAGATTAAGCGAACGCAGTTCGTGATTGGCATGCGGGATCGTGAGCCGACGGTCGTCGCCAAACTCCGCATGCAGCCATTCCGGGGCGCCGTGACCTTCGTTGCCAAACACCAACCCGTCGCCATCCGCGAACGTCGCGCCCCAATAACTGCGCGCACTCTTGGTCGTGAACAGCCACAACCGTCGGGGTCCCGCCTCGCTGCGCTTAAAGGCGGCCCAGTCCGCGTGGTGATGCACGTCGAGCGCATGCCAGTAGTCCATGCCCGCCCGCTTGAGATGTTTGTCCGTGATTTCGAATCCCAATGGGTGGACAAGATGCAACCGTGACCGGGTGAGCGCACACATCCGTCCGATGTTACCGGTGTTTTGAGGAATCTCTGGCTGGAAAAGGACGATGTGCAGCATGGAAAAAAGACGCGGGGTCCAAACCATGTGAGCACGTCGCACAACGCAATCCCGCTCCTTGCCGCTTTACGTTTGCGCCCGAATAACCCGACAACATGCTCCGTCGCGTGGACGAAAAAGAGGTTAAATCCATCGTGCTTATGGACGACGAAACGTCGTTCACCGACTTCTTGGGGTCCATGCTGGAGGAACATTTTCGCTGCGCGATCCTCACGTTCAGCGACCCACTCGTCCTGCTCGAAGCCCTGCCCCGCCTGAACATCGGCGTCCTGGTCACCGACTATTATATGCCGCACCTGAGCGGCATTGATCTCATCCATAAGGCCGCCGAGCTGATGCCCGTCGCGCCCCCCTGCATTCTTATCACGGGACACACGTTCGAAGAGGAGGAAGACGAAAGCGCCCGTCCACCCCACTTCAAAGCCATCCTGCCCAAACCGTTTCGCTGGCAGGAACTGGCCACGCTCATCGAACGATACTGGCCCGCGGACGCCCCTTCACCGCTGCGCAACCCGGCATAGCCCCAAGTCGCAGGGCGTGTGAGAGAAGTAAAGACCCTCGGGGCAAGGCCCAAGCCATTGTAATGTGGGAGCCTGCTTGCAGGTGACTTCGTGGGAGCGAGCTTGCTCGCGATTCCGATCCTCGCGAACAAGTGGCGGACTGTCGCTCACGCTCGAAACGCTCCCACGTTCAATCCTTCCGCTGCTTTATCCGAAGCCGAAGCAAACTTCGAGGTATTGAACCCAAGAGAACAAAAAGCCCGTAAGCGACTCATGCTTACGGGCTTTTCTCTAAAATGGTGCAACCTTAGGGAGTCGAACCCCAAACCTTCTGATTCGTAGTCAGATGCTCTATCCAGTTGAGCTAAGGCTGCGCTGAGGAGAGGTGAAAAAGTCGCTTTTGACCGACGAGTGCAAGCGCGAATTTCGAGATTTTCTGCGTTCGAAGCAGCACCGGCTTTTCGCCCGCTTTTTTGAACCGGACGGCGACTGGAACTCCCCGTTGTTCTTTTACTTCTGCGGATACATCAGCACGCGGTCATGCACCAGAAGGAGCAGGTCGTTTTTGCCGTCGCCCGTCACGTCGGCCACGATCGCCTCCCGCGGCTCCAACGATTCGCTGCGACGTCCCTGATAATGCGCGTCCGTCTCAAACACCTTGAAGTGCAACCGGCTCACCCAGGCCTTCGCGGATTCGTCCCGCGCCAGCACCTCCACCACGCTGCTTTCGGGATCAAGTGTGACGAGTTCGACCTTGCCGTCGCTCGTGAGGTCACCGGCGATCACGTCGCTGTAGTTAATGTCGGGCAAATCCGTCGTGTACGTTTCAACCGACCGGGCGGTGAAGTCGCCCCGCTCCAACGGAAGCCACCAGAAACGATCCTTGCCGAGTAAAAACAGTTCGGGTTGCCGGCCGCCTTTTCCGCCGGCGCGCACTTCGCTCCCAACCACGTCGATGCGGCCCGCAGGGGTGCTGTCAACGACTTCGTAGACTCCTTGTTTATTGGCGCGCAAGCGCTGGAACTGCTCGCCTCGGCGATCATAGAGCAACACCTCGGGCCGCTTGCCTTTCGCCGGACGAATCACGAACGACGCGGTCACCTCCGCCGTCGTGTCGCGCGCGTTGAACTGATCGATCACCGTGAGCGCCCCCGCGTCGTCGATGCGCAGCGCCCGCGCGAAACCGCCCGAGCTCACCAACATCGCTTCCTTGCCTTCGCCGGTCGGATCACCGGTCGTCAACGCACTCGCGTCCAGGTTATCGACCAGCCCTTTTCGGAAACCTTCCTTGTCCGCAGCGTCGGTGAAACCTCCATCCTTCGCCTGCACGAACAAGCGCATCGAGTCGAGCGGCGTGAAAACCGCGATATCGAGGAGCCCGTCCTGGTTCGCGTCGAGCAGCCGAAGGCCGCGCGGCGCGGTTTTCAAGCCGGGCAATTCCACCGTGCGCGTAATCGTCGGCGCGCCGTCCGCATCCCGCGTGAGCAAATCCAGACGATGTTTGCCCTTCTCTCCTCGCAACACGACAAGTGCGGGTTTGCGCGTACCGGAAAGATCGCCGGCAGCAACCGCCAGCGGAGTTCCGATGCCCGGCAAAAGCTTGGGATAATCAAGCCGCCCGTCCGCGTTGACCATCGCCATGCCAGCCGCCTGCTCCTTGAGACTGGTTACGATGAGTTCGGCCTTGCCATCGCCGTTCCAGTCACACGCCGCGAGGCTGCGCACATCGGCGAAGGACGGAAAGCGCTCCGCCACCGTAAAGCCGCCGTCAGTCTGCCGGAAATAGACGAATACCTGCGCGCCGTCGGCATCGCTCACCGCAATGTCTTCGCGGCCATCACCGTTGAAGTCGCCAAACGCATAGGCGGCGGGGGTCTTGCCCGAGGTCCGCGGCGTAAACACGCGCGGACGCAACATCGGCGCGCTGTCCGCTTTTTCTTTTTTTGCGAACTCGAGGTTAAAGAACTCAAGCTGACCGGTGCGTTGTTGCGCGAAGACCAGACGTGCCGGCTGTTTTTTCGCGGCATGGGCGGCGTTGAGTATCTGCAAGGTGCTGCTCGCATCCTTGATCGGATACGCCTGCTCGGGGCCGAACTGGCCTTGGGCGTTTTGCAGGCGCACGCGCAACGCATCGCGGCGGGTGTTGCTCAGGTAGGCCATGTCGGTCCGGCCATCGCCATCGATGTCGAAGAGCTCAAGGCCGTAGCAGTTTTCATCGGCCAGGGGAAAGCGTTGGGGCGAACCCAACTCGCCGGATCCGGTTTGATAAAAAATCGCCAGCTCCTTCAGACCGAGCATGACAAGATCGGTGCGCTTGTCGCCGTCGAGGTCCCCGAGACGGAGGCTGCCGGGAAACTGGATCGGGCCGGGCGCTTCATTCAGGCGGGTTTCCGTCCAGGTGCCGTCTTCTTGTTGATAGCGGACGGTGAGCGCCTGCGGGTCTCCGCTGTAAGCCAGATCGGCGCGCCCGTCGCCGTTAAGATCGCCCGAGACGAGGTCGAACATCGTGACGCCGGTGGTCACGCGCTCGCTCCGGAAACGGCCATCCTCGACCACCGGTTCCCAGCGATTCGCGCGAGCGGATTTGGCGGCGGGGTCGCGTGTCTCGCCGGGTTTGAGTTGATAAAGAATATCGACGGTGGCGCGGTCGTTATTGGCGACGATCACGTCGAGCAGGCCATCGCCGTTGATGTCCACCGCCTGGAGCGAGCGGGCATTCCAATCCAGTTTTTTGACCTCGGGTCCGGAGAGCACGACTTCCGGCGCCGCGGCCTGTGCGGAGGTCGCGAGGACCAGGGCCAGCGCCGAAAAATGAACACCGTTGCCAACGCGTTGTGCGGCGTACCCGACCCGGCGGATCAGTGACCGCCCGCCCCGCCCCATGCATGATTGATCGTTCATTTTTGAGGATGTGCGAGGCGTGTCGTGGAAAAGATTCCTTCCGAAGTCCGCGTGGCATACCCGCTGGACAACCCCCAATGGCGCGCGATCACATCGGCGTCGGGACGGGAAGCAGCGTCAACAAAAGCCGTTTTGTCCGCGCCCGGTTCGGTCGCGCTCGCGAGCGACTGCAGTTGCACCGCGGTTTCCACCAGCGAGGCGATCATGACCCGGAGGTCCTGCACCTGAAGGCCCGAGGCATCCGCAGGAAGATCGGCAAGCGCCGCCTGAACGTCGTCGCGTTTCCAAAAAAGCCCTTCGCCCGACGCCATGCCTTGCAACGCGCTTTCCACCGTCGCGGGAGAACCAATGCCCAGCAGGAACGTGTCGTTGGCGATCGCGTAGGTAAAGCCGCGCATGGGCTTCGCTCCCGGCGCGGTCGGCAGATTCAGCGTGTAGAGGGTGTTTCCAAGGTACTCGCGCTTGATGAACATCTGCTCGGCGGCGGGACCCACGAGGCTCTTGAGCGCCTCCACCGACTTGGTGAAGGCGGGTTCGTTGACGAGCGAGAACGAGAACAACTGATCCATCTCCGACCAGGCCGGCACGACACCGGGTTCAAGTCCCGGCGGGATCGCATAGGCCGAGACCAGGTCGTCGCCAATGCTGCCGATGAAATCACGCTTGAGATCGAGGCGGAGCTGTTTGTTGAAAGTCCGGATCCGGGCTTGCGCCACCGCCGAGAACATGGGGCTGACACCCGCGAGGAGTTCCTCAAGTGCGGCATACGCTTTCGACATGCTGAATCGTGCGGTGGATACGCTCGGCCACTTGGCGGGAATCCAGTTGGGCTGCGCCGCCGGCCCCGGCTGGTAGGCGGCAAGTTTGAGCAGGCCGCGTTCCTCCGCATAGACGAACCCGGCGTTCATGCGAGTCTCCTTGTCATCGATCAACAGCGCCACGTAACACTCTCCCAGCGCATCCAGGCCCAGTGCGTTAAACACCACCTCAATATCCAGTCCCAGTGAATTGACGCCTCTCTCCGATTTGGCTTTCGCCACTTGGACCGCGTCGCGCAACAGCGGATAAATCGCGGGCATGTTCGCATAAGCCAGCGACTGGGCCTCGCCCACGCGCTGACGGGTGCGCAGGAAACGTTCGCTGTTGCCCAGCGCCGACTCCACCCCGCCCTGCTTGACCGCGTCGATGGCGGCAAACACGCGCTGCTTGTCCGAGCTGATCAACCAAATGCCATCGACGATCGCCCAACTGAGCGTGCGGGCGGCCACGACCTCAGGCTCCGTCGTATCATCACCGGCGGTATCCGCGGCCTCGTCGGCGGACGCGGGTGTCTCCGGCATCGTGCGAACGACCACTTTGACGCCCGCGAATGTTTCGGTCTCGTCCTTGAGCGATTTCCGTTCGGCGGAATCGGTGAGGATCTTTTCGATCTTTTCACCCTCCCCGCCGACCTCCAGCGCGACGAGAAACGCCGGCGGGCGCTTCGCATCAAACGTCGTGAAATCAAACGCCGGCACCGCGAACAACGCCTCGCCCCCCGCCAGCGCAAGCAACTCCCGCACCGTAAGACCCGTGGCCTCGCGGGTGTCGGCATCCCATTCGTCGACCTGCATCTCCGCGCGCAACGGGGCGAGGAACTTGACGACTTGCGCGTCGTTCCAGGTCGTGGCCAGCGGACTCGCATCCCATCCACGCAACAACGCCGGCGCATCGGTGATCGAAATCGCGAACAACGTCTGGTCATCGACCAGGTTGACCAGCGGAACGACGGGCGCGGCCGGCAACAGCGTGGCGGTGAAAACACAGACGGGAATGACAAAACGACGGATCATGATGACGGATAAATTCAGGGTCGGCCCGAAGCGGGAGCAGTCGGAGTCGGGCTCGTGGTTGCGGTTGCGGTCTTCACCGGCTGCGGCGGTTCGAGATAACGATAGCCGGCGTTCGGATTGCGCGGATCGAAGGCGAAGGCGTCGCGATTGCGCAGGAAGGTTTTCAACACGCCGGTGGGAATCGCAAAGTTGAGCCCTTCAATGCCGACCTCTATCGCCTTCATGTTGTTCACGCCGACCACCTCGCCGCGGAGGTTGAACAAGGGGCCGCCCGAGTTGCCCGGATTGATCTGCGTCGTGGTCTGGATGTAAAGCTGTCCGTTGAGCGGACGCGTGCGCGCGCTCACGATGCCTTGCGAGACGGTGCGATCAAGGCCCAGCGGACTGCCAATGGCGAACACCGTTTGTCCGTCATTCAAGGCCCCGCCGTCACCGAGTGACACCGTCGGAAACGACAGCGGGCCCGGGTCCTCGATCTTCAACAGCGCGAGGTCCAGCCGGGAGTCGAGGGCGACGATGCGGACCTTGTTGTATTGGACTTTTTCCAACTCGGTCGCGCCACGGCGGAACTGGGTGACGGTGATGTTGTATTCACCGGAAATGACATGCTCGTTGGTGACGATGTAGCCGGACGGGTGAATGAAAAAACCGGAACCCAACCCGACCGGCGTGCGCACCAGCACCACGGCCTCGCCGACCCGGTCGACGTTCTCCTTCACCGACAAAACCGGCAGATTGGCGGCGACCCGGTAAAGATCGGTATTCTCGACCACCGTCTCGACGCCGGCGGCATCCTTCGAGGTCAGGCTCTCGATCTCGTCGCGCGGGATGGTGATGACGGTGAATCCCAGGTCCACCACGATGCGATCCGCCTTCTCAGCGATCACGTCGGCCTCCACGCTCGCGCCGCTTTTTAGTTGGACCGTGCTGAGCGCAAAAACGGGAGCGACGGTCAGGAGGAGCGCCACGCCGAGCGCGGCCAAGGAAGGAGTCGTCATGGTGGAATACGGGAAGGCTTCAGGTGGTTTTCGCAAGTCGGCGCGACGCCCACAATTGCCGGGCCTGCGTGATCGTGGTCGCGAGCGCCTCGGGCGTCAGCGCTTGCCGGGGATCGTCCCCGATACCCTCGCTCGGCCGCACGTGCGCCTCGATGCACAGGCCGTCCGCGCCGTACGCCACGGCGGCGAGGGCGCAGGCGGGAACGTAGACAGCCTTGCCCACGGAGTGCGATGGGTCGACCACCACCGGAGCCCAGGTTTTTTCCTTCAGAAGCGGCGTGATACTTTCGTCGGGATGGTTGCGATAACCTTCGAGCGTGGGCGCGGTGCCGCGCGGACACAGGAGCACGTTGGGATTGCCAAAGCTCACGATATATTCGGCGGCCGAAATGAACTCGCTGATCGGCCCCATGTGCAGACCTCTCTTGAGAAGAACGACCGTCTTGCGGTCGGCCACCGCGCGGCCGATGGCGCGGAGCAGCGAATAGTTGAGGGCGTTGCGGGCGCCGACCTGGAGCATGTGCACGCCGGCATCGAGCGCCAGATGGAGCTGGGTCTCGTCCATCACTTCGGCATCGACCGGCAGACCGGTGCGACGATGCGCCTCCATGAGGATGTCGAGCGACTTCACGTCTCCTTGAAATGAATACGGATTGGTGCGCGGCTTCCACACGCCGCCGCGAAGGGCGTTGGCCCCCGCCTCCTTCACGGCGTGGGCGGTCTCGTGGAAAAAACCGGGATTCTTCGGATCGATGGTGCATTGGCCGGCGATGACCAGAAGCTCCTCTCCCAAGGTTATTCCACCCAAGGCGATGCGGTGGCTCGCGAGGTCGGAGCGCCGATCCATGAGCTTGTGCGGCGACTGGATGCGGTCGACGCGCTCGATGTAATCGAGCCCCTCGATGCGATTGATCATCAGCTCGTCGCGCTCATCGCCAACGATGGCGTAGATGGTGCGAATCGCGCCGACGATGGGCTGCACGCCACACCCGAACGGCTCGACGATCGCGGTGACTTCGGCCAGCTGCGCCGGCGTAAGACGGGGGCTCTTGGGGAGAATCATGCGGGGCCGTTAAACTCCGCCCATTCCACCCCGGGTGTCAAAGCAACTGCTTGAACTCCTCGGGCAGCGGCGCGGTTGCGGTAAAATGGAATTTCTTCCCCACCCACTCGTAGTCGAAGCTCGTTTCATACGAATGCAGAAAGAGACGCTTGTGCCCGGTGGCCTTGGCAAAGGCCTTGTTGGCCGCGAAGTCGCCGTAGGTCAGATCGCCAACGATGGGCAGCTTGCGACCCGCGCATTGCACGCGCAGCTGATGGCTGCGGCCGGTGAGCGGTTCCAACTGGATCAACGCCAGCGGTGGTTCGACGTCGCGGCGCTGGCGAATGACGGTCATTCGCGACTCGGAGGCCTTGGCGGCTTCGGCACCCGACCCCACGCCCACGCGGATTTTTGCGCGACTTTTTTGCACGGTGAGACGGTCGCGCCAGTACTGCGCTTTCTCGGAGGGTTTTCCAAACACGACCGCCTGATAAAGCTTATGGATGTGTTTGTTGAGAAAAAGCTCCCGCATGTAGGTCGCGAGCTTTTCGTTGGCGGTGACCAGGATCACGCCCGAGGTGGCGGAATCGAGCCGGTTTAAGAGAAAGAGACGACGCGGAGCCGCGCCCGGAACATCGGTCGGCGTCCAATTGAAGCACTCGCCCTTGATCGTATACGGAACGGTGAGCAAGGCGCGCGGGACTTCGCTCTCCATGTTGGGATGCGAAAGCACACCCTCGGGTTTGCTGAGGGCGGCGAGCCCGTTGCTGTCATGGGAAATCAAGGTCACGCCGGTGCCCAGGGGAAGTTGATCCCAGAATTTGGAAGGAAGGCCGCTCATGTTGTGGTTTTAATTAAAATGGAAAGTGAAAGTGATCTCCTGCGATTCACAGTATCACTGAAAATAGAACGTAAACTCCACGACGATGTCGTCACCAAGCACGTCGGTCATCTCCTGTGGCCATTTACCGTATGGAGCTCGATCCACAATGGCACTAACACAGCCATACCGGGTTGACTGACTCGCGTCGCCTATGACTTTCACAATTTCAGCGACTTCGCCTAGAGAGTTAAGTTTGAAATATACGCTAACTTTTGTCCCGGAAGGGGGAAACTTGATGCTCTGGTTAAAAATACGCTCAGCCTGCACGCCCACCACTTCGCCAAGCTTTTCGGAGTAATCCCCGAACTGACTCCATTTGGCGTTGGAGGCCGTAATACCAATGTTTGCAGTTCCGTACCGATTTTGAATGAGCATCCCTGGCTTAGTATGAGAAGTGGTCGCCTGAGGCAGCGCTTTACGCGGCATCGGACGCTTGGGATCAACTTTGAAATACAAACCTTGGGATAGGCCTTCGGTGTTTGTGGCGTCCGCCAAGCCATCTACCGGCTTAGGCACCGAGTAACCATCAGGTGCGGGGTCCGCGATGTTGCTACCGGGCGTAGAAGCCTCATCGCCACTAAATTTTTCGGTTCCAGATAGTGGAGTTTGTGCACGCCGAGCAGCAGGTATTTCAATGATCTCTGGCTGATAATCCGAAGGTGTCGATTTCGTCCTATTCTCATACGATTCCCCATCTACAATACTCATCGCGTCTTTCTCCGATCCCGTAACCTCTGGAATATCGCTTTTGGACTCAGTAGTTGGCTTCTCTTGGGCAACTTGCTGATTCATTCCCGCAGTATTTTGTGTTTTATCGGGCACATTATCAGGCGCGTTTGGATTGGTTTCCACAAAAGGGAAAATCGGTGGAGTCACCTCCGACTTTTCTTCCTCCTCGGCTTTCGGCTCAGGCTTTTCTTCAAGAAATTTGAAAGGCTCCGGCCTCCACTCGACCTCAATCGGACCGGAGTTCAGATTGGTCGAACTCGAATCAAGCCGCGACTCAAGCAGCACCTGAATACGCGGAGCCCACACCAGCAGCAGCACGTGCACCAAGATGGTCGCGACCACGCCGATTTGCACGGAGCGCACATCGGGATTGGCCGACCACATCGTCCGCGCACGAGCCCTCGGTACGGAGGGCTTGGCGGGCTTGAGTGGAGACGGAATCATGAAGGGCGAGAATGCTCAGGTCCCCAGAAGACCGCAACGCGTCAGGAGTTGTTTCGTTTCTTCCACGGGCAGGCCGATGATGTTGCTCAACGAACCGGTGTAGCCGGCCACGATGAGTTCGCCGTGATCTTGAATCCCGTAGCCTCCCGCCTTGTCGAGCGTGTGGACCTTCGCCAAGTAAGACTCGATGGTCGCGTCGTCGAGCACGCGCATGGTCACTTCACTCGCGACGCCTTGGTCGATCCGCACGCCGGTGGCGGCATGTCGCAACGCGATGCCGGTAAACACCGTGTGGGTGCGTCCGCTCAAACGGCGCAACATCGACCGCGCCTCGGCCGCGTCCTGCGGTTTGTTGAGCGCATGACCGTCAATGAACACCGTCGTGTCGGCCCCGAGCACCCACGCTTGGGGATAACGTTCGGCGACCCAGTCGGCCTTCAACGCGGCATTGTGCGCAACCATCACGCGCGGATCGGTCGTCGCCTCTTCGTGCTCGGTGACTTGCGCCGTGACCACGTCGAACTCCACGCCCAATCCCGCAAGGAGTTCGCGGCGTCGCGGCGATGCGGAAGCAAGAATGAGAGAGGCCATGCGGGTTGTTTGTTCACTGGTCCGCAAAGGCGCAAGCATGCGCACACCGGGCTCGATGTTCACTTGGCGAATCGTGGAGCAAATCCGGCGAAATTGTGGCTCGCCGTCCGGTTGTGCGATCCTGACACTGCGCGTTTTTCAACCGTCCCTTCCATCCATGTCCACCTCATCCGATTACCGCACCCTCGCTGAATACTACATCCGCGGCCTCACCGAAGGCTTCGTCACCGCCGCCGAGGTGATCGCCTGGGCCGACGAGGTCATCGTCGCCGCCCCCAAGACCGAAGACTGGATGCTCGATATCTCCACCTCCAATGCGGACGACCGCATGGGCGTTCTGCATCACCTTCACGCGGTGCAAGGCGTCGTCGACGAGACCGCACTGGCCGCCTTGCTGGCCGCGAAAAAGTAAACGTTACGCGGGGACGACTTGCATCCAAGTCGTCCCGTTGCGGCCTCAGCCGTAGCGCCGCTTCATCGCGGCATACGGGAAATAACGCCCCGGACACACCGTGTTTTTTTTGTCCACCCAACGATGCACCGTGAACTTGGGTCGGGCGCCCAAGGGTGCCTTGTCTCGCAACCAGTCCACCAGCGCCGTGAACGACGCCATCTGCCGCGGCCCCGGCCGACGCTTCTCGAAATTCCCCACGAGGCAGATGCCAATGCCGTGCGCGTTATAGAACGCGTTACGCACATGGCCGCCATCGAGCTGCTTCAGCCAACGCGGTCCGATCTCGATCTCGCCATCGCCCGAGTCACGGCCGTTGCCGATCACAAAATCATACGCGAGGCCGTTTTCCATTCCCCGCCGCAAGTGCCCTGCACCGTAACTGCGAGCATTGCCCGCCTCGATGCCGCTGTGATGCGCCACCACGTAGCGCCAGCGCCCTCGCTCGATTTTTAATCCTTCCGTGGCGTTGATCACGTTCGCCAACACCGACGTGGCGTCACCGCCCGGAATGATCAGTACCTGGCCCGCGAAAATACGGTCGCTCCTCAGCCCGTTGGCCAATTTCAGCGCGGTCAACGTCACCCCGTGACGGGCGGCAATCGAGCCGAGTGTGTCACCTCGCACCACCTTGTGGGTTTTCCGTCCACCGGTTTGCGCAAACAGCGTCGGACCACCCATCGCCAGCCCGGCCAAGCCGAGACCGAGGGTGTGGAGAAATGCGCGCCGCGTCGTCACCCGCCCACCCTAACACGGACGTCAACCCGCCCGACCCTCCCGCGACGTTCCGATGCGATCGAGCCTTCGCCAGCCGGGAACCGCACCGCGTGAAACCGGTCGGCGAAACAACGTCCGCACCAATGCGAGCACCGGACGGAACAGCTTATGCCCTTGTCGTCAGACAACATGCTCACGTGCCGCCTCTGCGGCCAGGATCACCAAGCAGTCCCCCTTTCCGCGGGTGAGACCGCCCGGTGTGTCCGTTGCGGGGCACGGCTTGAAACGGAGCCGCGTGGCCACCGATGCACCGCCGTGGCATTTGCGTTGGCCGGACTGGCATTCGCCGCCCCCGCCGCGTGGGTGCCGTTCATCACCGTGGAAAAACTCGGCAACGTACGCACAGGAAATTTCATCGACGGTGTCATTCAGCTCAACGCACACGACATGCCGTTCCTCGCCGCCTGGGTGCTGATCTGCGGCGGCATCGCGCCCCTCCTGCTGCTCGGGTCGCTGCTGATCAGCCGCCGTCATCCGTTGCCGGCAAAACGTCTCGGTGACGCGCTCGTCCACTGGTCGATGCCGGAGGTCTACGTGCTCGCCGTCTTCGTCGCCCTCACACGCCTCGGCAGCATCGTCGAGGTCGAAACCAACGCCGGTTTTTGGAGCTATTGCGCAATGTCGGTCGCACTGCTCCTCGCCTGGCGCGCATTCCGTCTGCAACCGCCTCCCGAGCCTTCGGCATGATGAATTCGCGTGCGCAAGTCTCGGCCAATCTGCACCGACCCGCCGCACTCGCGCTGGCCGCCGCACTCATGCTCATCCCCGCAAATCTGCTTCCCATCCTCGATACCCGAATGGCCGGAAAAGCCCGCATCGACACAATCTGGTCGGGCATCGTGGAGCTCTATGAAACCGGCCTCTGGCCGCTCGCGGTGATCGTGTTCATCGCGAGTCTCGTCATCCCCATTTTTAAACTCGTCGGGCTGGCGTTTCTGTTCTTCGCCGCCCATCGCGATGCCGCCGACTTGTCCGACTCCGCACGTCGAACGCTCACCCGCCTGTATGCCTTCCTCGATGTGATCGGACGGTGGTCGATGCTTGATGTTTTCCTCGTCGCGTTCCTCACGGGGATCGTGCGCTTCGGAGCACCCGCAATGGTCGCGCCTCGTATCGGCGTCGTCGCCTTCGCCGCCGCCGTCGTGCTCACGATTCTGGCCACACGGGCTTTCGATCCGCGACTCCTTTGGGCCACGGCCTCAACCGCATCCGCTCCGCCCTCCGCATGACCAAGCCTCCCACACCCAAGGTATCCCGCAGCCCGGCGATTCCGCTCGTCTGGATCGTACCCGTTGTCGCTCTTCTCATCGGCGGATGGATGCTCTACGACGAATACCGCGACAACGGACCCGAGATCACCATCGACTTCGAAGACGGGCCTGGCATCGAAGCCGGCAAAACACGTCTCGAGCACAAGGGAGTGATGGTTGGGCTCGTCCGCGAAGTGGGCCTGAAGCCGGACCTCTCCGGCGTCACCGTGCGTCTGCGCATTGATCGCGACGCCGCGGCTCTCGCCACCGAGGACGCGCAATTCTGGATCGTTCAACCGGAGTTCAGCCTGGGTTCCGTGCGCGGACTCGACACGATCCTCACCGGCGCGCGGATCAACGTGCTTCCCGGCAAAGGCCCGCCCGCCGACCATTTCATCGGACTCAACCGGCCTCCCCTGCCCCGCGGTCCCAATGGCGGCCGCAGTTTCGTCCTCCAAAGTGATCGCCTCGGCTCGCTCAACATGGGTTCGCCGGTGTTCTACCGGGAAATCAAAGTGGGCATCGTCGAAGGCAGTCGCCTCGCCGAGGACAGCGCCTCGGTGCGCATTCGTATCCACATCGACGCGCCCTATGCGGATCTCGTCCGCACCGACACTCGTTTTTGGAACACCGGCGGCTTCTCCCTTAAAATCGGCTTATTCGGAGCCGAAGTGCGAAACACATCACTTGAGTCTCTGAT